>JAYVDQ010000297.1:0-4771 GCA_043749325.1 Chloracidobacterium sp.
CCAGGCAAGGCCGCTGCGACCCACGACGACCGGAAAGCTTTCATCGACGGCTTTCCATTCGGCGTTTTCGTTCTTTCGCTGAAAAAGTTGAGCTTTGCCGCTGACCGCGTTCCAGTCTTTCGTCGTTACGACGACCATCTGCAATGATTTGGAAAAGGGAACCGTGACTGGCGCCGGTTCGGGGGTCTTTACCTGTGCAAAGGACATTGACGCAAGTAAAACGGCAACGAAAAATGTTGAAACGAATCTCATCTTAGTCCTCAAATAATGAATCATTGGCCGATACGCTTTTTACCGACGCGTACATCCTCACCCCGATGATAATGACCGCCACCGAAATACCGATCCACAAAACGACCCAGAGCAAAGCCGGGATGCCTGTCGCGGCCGCCATGTTAGTCGCGTCCGTCGGTTGGCTGCCCACAGCAGAGATGAAAAATAGATCTTTCAAGCTAAAGAACGCGTTCAAAAGACATTGAACCGCAAGAAACGAGAGGGCGAAATTTACCCATTTTTGCGATGCGAATTTTGCGATGGCAAAAAGTCCCGTGGTAAGCACGGCTCCAGAAATCACAGTGAATATAACACTGCCAAACGTCACATTTGTAAGTAAATGCAGGAACGGGACGACAAAACCGAAAAGAAGCGTCATGACGCCGACCAGTCCCGACGAGACATACAACGCGAGGCGTGACGAAAATCCATACCGCATCCATACAAGCAGCAGCGTGCCGAAGATCGTTGTGCCCAAATACCCTGCGCTCGAGATCAAAAGCGACGAAAAGCCTGACGACTGCGACCAAACCGCCCCGCTTCCATCAGGAGAAACTGTGAGGCTCATTACAGTATTTCCGGTGATAAGCGTCATGAGAGCGTGGCTGCTTTCATGTACAAATGTCGCAAATAGCTGGAGCGGATAAACGATATAGCCGACAAACGGCATATACCACGAGACGACCCACAGCACTACGCTGATCAGCGTGGCGGTGAGCAAAAGTGTCACTTGCGGTCTGGCGTCTTCGGCGAGCTTGTATTTCATATGTGCGAAACTCCTTGTTTTACCTACAAGCGAATACGAGTATTTTAGCTCAAAGTTCGGCGAATGAATACACGAGAAGCTATGTGGAGAGAGCGGGACGCGACGACCGTCCCGTAAGCCTGGGTTGTCTCATTCGTAATTCTCTTATCGACGGCGAAAAGTGCCTTTGAAATCGCAACTTGCACCGTGAAAATCGCTGCATTCGTGTTCTCGAATGATCACACGATTGCCTGAAAAAATAAAAGTCAGGCGGCAACCAACTGCCGTCTCTGAGTTCAAGTCGCCGTTATATTCAGCGGTATGTATGTCAACCCACTTCGCTTGACCCTTTAATTCACCAAGACAAGGGGCTTCCTTACGTCCGAACACCTTAATAGCAAAACGCAGCGTTTTCGTTTTACCGCTGCGAATGTCTCTGAATGTAATCTCACCATCGCCGATTCCGGCGATTACTCCGTGGCTGCGAGTCTTGCCAAGTCTGTGGTAAGTGCCAGAGCGGTTTTGAGCTGATAGAACCGAAAAGGAAAAGAGTATTAGAACAACTGATAAAAGTGATTTCATTGTTCGGCCTCCTTATTTTTCCACCGTGTTTAAGTGCTAGTTCGCATACTCGATCATAGCCTGTGCGGTAATCACTTCCTTGTATTTTAGCTTAATCTTCAATGACTTATCTGAATAAAAAGCTTTCATATCCTCAAGCAACTTTTCCCTAGGAATTTTCCGGCCATAGTCTTTCGCCAAATAATCAGAAGTAGCATCAGTCGCCCCTGCTATCTGGTTCAAATCCTCTTTGGTTAGCGAGATTAATTCGGTTAATAAATAGTTAACCCGCCTGACGTGAATGTCATCTATATCCGCTGGCCGGTTTAACTCCTGATCCTTGCCTACGAGATACCGTGCGGCGGCTTCCGTACTAATTGGAGTGGAAGTTGGCTGAGATGTTGGTGTGGTGCTCGTCGTCGGAGTCGGAGTTGAAGTACCTAAAGTGTTATCAGTCTTTGTTACTGTTCCGCAACCAAGAACAATCACGAAAAGAACCAAGAGAATTGGAATAAGGTTTTTCATAGCAAAAATACAGTGGGTCACCGTATAAAGGGGTCTCACTCAGTTTTGTATACGGGAAATGTAGCATCAACGGTAGGGAATTGGCAAAAACTGATCGCTACCGCGCGCGGTTCTGACTAGGAAAGGCAGTGTATTCCGATCTGCCGCCAGTTTTCGATTGGAGCCGAATACCAGAAATGACAATGTCCTTTTGCACGGCTTTGCACATATCGTAAATCGTTAGGGCGGCGACTGAAACTGCTGTAAGGGCTTCCATCTCGACGCCGGTTTGGGCGTTTGTGATCGCCTCGGCGCTCAGATATATACCGTAATCCGTGAACTCAGCCGTGACATTTACCTTCGACAAATTGATCTGATGACAGAGCGGGATCAGTTCGGAGGTTTTTTTCGCCGCCATGATCCCCGCGATGCGGGCGATCTCAAGCGGGTCGCCTTTTGGAGTTTTCAGAGTTTGGAGTGTTTCCAGAGTGTCAGGGGAAAGTAATACTTTTCCCGAGGCGACAGCTCGACGCACGGATGTTTCCTTCTGGGACACATCGACCATTTTTATTTTACCGGCATCGTCAAAATGCGAAAGATCGTTCATACAGTATTATAGATAGGCTATTTCGGCGATGTCGCCCGCGGCCAGCGTCATTCCTCGCGGTACAAAAATAAGTGAATCCGCTTTGGCAAATCCAATAAAATCCGACGACCCTTGCCATTTTAACGGAAATGCGGTCAATTGACCCAATTTGTTTGTTTCGAGACGTGACGGCAGATACGTGTCGCGGTCATTTGCGGCTTTAGCGTCGGTGGCTAGCGCGGCATGGCCTTTTCGCATACCGGTCAGCCCCGCTCCCTGCATTTTGAGAATGGCCCTCCGGACAAATAGATGAAACGTAACGGCTGCCGATACGGGATTGCCGGGAAGCCCGAAGATGAGCGTTCTGCCGAGCCGGGCGAAAACAGCAGGTTTTCCAGGTTTGAGCCGCACCTTTTCAAAAAATATTTCCGCACCGAGTTCTGTCAGTGCGGTTTTTGTGTGATCGTATTTTCCGACCGAGACCCCGCCCGTAAGGATAAGGACATCGGCGCGTTTTATCGCGCCTCTTATCTCAGATTTCAAATGTGAGATATCATCTTTCACGATCGAACGGATCTCGGTCTGAGCGCCAAAGCGCCGACAGAAAACATCAAGCATTACCGAATTTGAATTGCGGATCTGGTCGCGTCCGGGCTTTTTGGTGATCTCGACGATCTCGCTGCCGGTCCCGAGGATTGCGACACGCGGGCTCTTGCTTACGCGCACTTTTGCGTAGCCAAATGCGGCGAGCGCCGCGATCATGTTTTCGGTTATGATTTCGCCTGAGCCGTAAACGGTAAAGCCTTTTTTGATCTCGCTGCCTTTTCGCACTATCGATCGGCCATTTTCAACGGCTTTGAGGATATCGACCGATCCACCCGATTCGGTCGCAAGCTCGATCTTTTGCACCGAGTCTGCACCGGCGGGGACCGGAGCTCCGGTCATTATCCTAACGGCCTCGCCACGATTCAACGTTTTGTGCCAACCTCGCCCGGCGGCGGATTCGCCTATGATTCTTAGGGTTACGGGTGCGTTTTTTGTGTCCGCTGAGAATACGGCATAGCCGTCCATCTGCGACCGGTCAAAAGGCGGCAGATCGCCGTCGGCGACAATGTCTTCGGCCAAAACACGGTTGACGGCGGCAGCCAGACCTATCTTTTCGTATCCGCAGACGACAGTTTCCCGGTCGATGATTTTTAATGCTTTAGAAATCTCGATCATAGATGTAAAGTCTCTGTGGTTTTCGCGGATGCCATTGCGAAATGATAAAATTCTCCTTTGAATTTACGTCCGAATTTTATCATATCTAATTTTTAGAGAGGAAAATTACAAACTGTGATCGAACTTGAACTAACCGAAGAACACGTCGCCTTGCAGCAAACCGTGCGTGAATTCTGTGCAGGCGAAGTCGCCCCGTACATCAAGGAATGGGACGAAAAGGCTGAATTTAACCGCTCCGTTTTTGACAAGATGGCCGAGCTTGGCCTGATGGGCGTTTGTATTCCTGAGCAATACGGCGGTGCCGGATTTGATTACATTTCGCTCGGCCTTGTATGTGAGGAGTTGGAGGCTTGCGATACGTTTTTGCGCGTGGCGATGAGCGTACACGTCGGGCTGAACTCATTGAGTGTTTACTCGTGGGGCACCGAGGAGCAGAAGCAAAAGTATCTCGTCCCGCAGGCCAGGGGCGAAAAGCTCGCGACGTTTGGCCTGACCGAGCCGAACGCCGGTTCGGATGTCGTTGGAATGCGTTCGAATGCGCGACGCGACGGCGATGACTGGATACTTAACGGCGAGAAGATGTGGATATCGCTTGGCGATGTGGCCGATAATTTCCTGTTTTTCTGCTGGACCGATCCGGAGAAGCAAAAGGCCCGCGATCACAGCGGGATGAGTTGTTTTATCGTCGAGCGGACGATGCCGGGGTTTTCGAGCGGCACGCTTCACGGCAAGCTCGGAATTCGTGCCGGAAATACTGGGTATTTTTCGCTGCAGGATGTTCGAGTTCCTAAAGAGAACATGCTGGGGCAGGAAGGCGAGGGATTTAAGATCGCAATGTTTTCGTTGGAGAATGGCCGTTATACGGTCGCATCGGGTGCGAC
>JAYVDQ010000298.1:0-3013 GCA_043749325.1 Chloracidobacterium sp.
AGGAGACAAAATTGTAAGGCTCGACACCCATGTTGAGGAACCGGCCTATAACGTCGATAACATTGTTTGCGTGGACGGTCGTGAAAACAAGGTGGCCCGTCAACGCCGATTGGATGGCGATCTGAGCGGTTTCTTCATCACGTATCTCACCGACCATGATCTTGTCCGGGTCGTGACGCAGAATCGACCGCAGGCCGCGAGCGAATGTCAGGCCCTTTTTCTCGTTAACCGGGATCTGCACAATTCCATGGAGCTGATACTCCACGGGATCTTCGATAGTGATGATCTTGTCCTCGTCATTGCGTATCTCGTTCAGCGCAGCATAAAGCGTAGTTGTTTTACCGGAGCCCGTCGGTCCCGTGACCAGGACCATTCCATACGGCTCTTTGATATAAAGGCGAAAACGGGAGACATCTTCGGGGTCAAAACCGACCACATCGAGATCAAGGTTTTTGAAACTCTCGTTGATCTGCTCTTTGTCGAGGATGCGGATAACCGCATCTTCGCCGTAAACCGTGGGCATGATCGAGACACGGAAATCTACGGTCCGGCCCTTATATCGCACACGAAAACGTCCGTCCTGCGGGATTCGGCGTTCGGCGATGTCCAGTTCGGACATGACCTTGATACGCGAGATAAGCATTTGGTGAAACGAGATGTCGATCGGATCGACCTTGGCGTAAAGAGCTCCATCGATACGGAACTTTACCTGGACATCGCGTTCACGCGTTTCGATATGAATATCCGATGAACGCGATTCCATCGCGTTGTAGAGGATCGTGTCAACCAGCTTGATGATCGGCGCTATGTCGGAATCGGACGCGAGACGGTCGAGATCGAGCACCTCTTCGCCCTGATCGGTTTCCTTGACCAGCGAGATCTTAAATGTCGACGCCGCCTCTTGTAGAACGCGTTGCGTCGAATCGCCTTTTCGGAGCACTACATCGATCGCACCGGCCGTCGCGACGTACGGTACGATGCGAACGTTTAGTACATTTTCAAGCTCATCAAGCCGCTCCAGGTTGGACGGATCGGCCATTGCGGCGTGAAGGTTGTTCCCCTCGCGCCTGAGCGGCACAAACTGATTGCGGAGCATCAGATCGACCGGCAGCTTTGCCAATTCGTCATAATCGATCGGCGAATCTTCCTCCGGCGGCAGGAGATCAATAAAAGGCAACCGGTATCGCGCGGCCAGCGCCTTTGCCTCAGTCACCTCGGGGGGCTGTTTGTCCATGAAATCAGTGACATTAACCGTCGATGCCGATGTTGGAGCCGTCTCAGTTTGCATTTGTTCGCTCATTTTTATTACTTGCGTCCCCCGACCGGACCGGCCGATATCATCTGAATGATCGGCAGATATATCGCCAATAGGATCGTCACGACAATTGACGCCATAAACAAAAGTATCATCGGCTCGAGGAGCGTGGTCAATTGTTCGAGCCGCACCTCGGCCTCGGAGTCGAAAAATCCGGCAACCTCGTCGAGCATTTCACGCAAGCTGCCGGACCGCTCGCCGATGCCGACCATATCGAGTGCCAATGCCGGCATCCAATTGGCTTTTTCAAGAGCTTCAGTAAAACCGCGGCCCTCGCGGATCATCGGCAGCACGGTCTGACTACGGCGTCTTAATTCCAGATTATTGATCGACTGGGATGATATCTCCCATGAATCGGGAACAGTGATACCGCCGGAAAGGAGCGTCGATAGCGAACGCGAGAGCTGGGCCGTCGCCATATTGCGAATCAATTGTCCGGCGATAGGTATCTTTAATAACAACTTATGCAATATCAGCTTGCCGTTGTAAGTCCTCAACCAAACATACAATGCAAGACCGATCACAATGCCCAGCGGCAGCAGCCATAGAATGTTGCCGGAGATGCCATTTGCTACAGCAAGCACGACTATCGTAACCGTCGGCAGTCCGCGATTGGCGCTGAGACTTTGAAAAAGAGACGACATTCTCGGCACGATGTAAAGTGCTAAAAAGGCCACCATCATCGTCGCCGCAACAAGCAAAAAAGCCGGATACGCGAGTGCTCCCCGCAGTTTCCGCGAAATACCGACGCTGCGTTTGAGGTACTCCACAAAACGAGACAATACGTCGTCAAGCGCTCCGCTTTGCTCGCCCGCGAGGATCGACGCCGTGTAGATCCGGGGAAACAAACCCTGTGCCTCAAAAGCTTCGGAAAGTGGTATGCCGCTTTTGATCTTTTCTTCGACGTCGGCGAGAACAATACGCAAATTTGCCGAGGCGGAACGGGTCTTTAAAAGGTCGATCGACTGTAAAACCGGAATACCGGCACGCAAAAGAGCGGAAAGCTGTTGGTTGAACAACAGAAAATCTGCCTGTTTTACTTTTCCCTTCTTGCCGCTGCCCAATGACAATACGGCCGACAGGCCTTCCTTCTCAGTGGACACGGCAAAGACACGGAAACCTTCGCTTTCGAGGCGCGAGCGCGCTTCGCTGGCTGCGGAAGCCTCGACTATCCGCGTCACTATTTCGCCCGACGGCGTTCCCAGCCGGCAAATGAATTCAGTCATAAGTTAGTCAACACGAAAACGGCATAACCCGCGAAAAATGCAGCTTCAAATTCGAGATTTTGAGCCGCTTGGCGTTGGTTCACCGAATTATATCACGCAAAACCCAGGGAAATGTTGCAACGCGTCGCGAACGTTATTTATTGTTTGCTGGAAAACAACTTTTGGAACTCGGGCATCATCTAAAATTTACCTTGCGGTAGGTATGTTCGTTCCTAAGAATGTAGAATATTTACAGGGAGCTTTATGGCTGTTTTTGAGTTTGGAAGTTTCGGGCGTAAATGCCGTCTGAACAGGTGCCTGATATTTGCAATTTTGCTACTGGCATTGAATTCTTTCCAATACGGCCAAACCCGTAAGCCGACCCCAACCCCCGAGTTGCCGGATGATCCCAACGGGCCTGTGCGTATCAAGACCGATCTTGTTACGTTGACCTTGACCGTAACAGATCTTTATGGCCGTTATGTTTCGGGCC
>JAYVDQ010000299.1:0-3755 GCA_043749325.1 Chloracidobacterium sp.
TTTTTGCCGACGCGGTCCCTCGCCATGAAGAGGCTCTGCTCGCGGCTGTCCCAGATCGCGAACGCAAACATCCCGCGCAGGAGTTTTACACAGTCAGCGCCGTATTCATCGTAGGCGTGCACTATTGTTTCGGTGTCCGAATTGGTGCGAAATTTGTGGCCGCGTGATTCGAGGTCTTTTTTCAGCTCGCGGTAATTGTAAATTTCGCCGTTAAAAACGATAAGTTTCGTGTCGTCGCTGTTGTAGATCGGCTGCTGGCCAGTTGCGAGATCAATGATTGACAGCCGCCGCATCCCCATCGCCGCGCGGCCCGCGATCGCGGTTCCCTGTTCATCGGGGCCGCGATGCGTGATGACACGGCACATTGCGTCAAGCTTCGCCGCCCGCTCGTCACGGCGGCCATCAGTTTTTGAAATGAATCCGGCAATTCCGCACATATTAGACCTGGGTCTCCACAACCCCCGACGAAGCGCGTCGCGGTATTAGCTTTCTCACAAAACTTGTGACCTGATTCTTTTCTTCTTCCTCGATCACGCCCCAGAAATTTGCGGCGAGCAAATATATCGGTGCAAAAACCAGCAGGCAGACCAGCAAAACAAAACTGCCTCCGACGAAATCCACCGTGCCTTCCCTGGTTGCCGAAAAAATCTGGGCGGCCAGGTTTCGTCCTAATTCAAGCAAGTACGTATGAGCATTTGAGTAAACGAAATAGGTAACAACCCCGGCCAAAACGCTGATGACGGCGGTTTTCGCGACATTCGTCAACAGCGGCACATGTCGCAGGCCCAGCCCGAGTTTGCGGATGACCATAGTCTCGGCGATGACCTTTTCGATAAGCAGCGCTCCAACCGCCGTCGTGATCATCCCTGTCAAGCCAAAATATCCGAGTCCGTAATACAGGACGGCGACCAGCCCGACGAGCACAAAGACTCGTGTCAGCAGAAACAATCTGCCCAACTCCTTGTAAGACCGCACGATCGGGTCAGTTACCAGGATACTAAACGGCAGCAGCGTAATATTGATGACAAAAACGGACGCGCTCGCCTCATATCTCTGCGTAAAGAGCGTGATGATAAACGTGTTTGCTGTGATCAGCAAAAACACGTAGATCGGAAAATAAAAGAACGCCAGTTTCTGCATCGCCCGCATCGTCAGCCGGATCATCTCGTCGCGATCGCCGGCGAGTTGGAGTGCGTTCATTCGCGGTATCAGCACTGATGCAACCGATTCCGAAAGCATCGCAATCAGCGGTATCTCAAAGCATCCGTAAGCATAGATCGCAAAATCGGCGGATGAGAATTTGTAGCCGACAAAATAATTATGGATATCGTTCTGAGCGATCCACAGTATACCCGCGAGGCCGAACGGCACGGCGTAAACCATCTGCTGACGGAAAAAGCCAAAGTCAAATTCACGCCAAAATCCTGGGAATCGCGACCGCAGATAGTTGAGCAAGATGAATGTCTGTATCACACCCTGGATCATCGCCGCGTAGATAAACGCCTCGACCGTACCAAAAGCGAGCACCGCCGTGCCCATAAAAAGGGCCTTGCTGAATTGAGCGAGAATGATAAACGCGGTGGCGACGCGGGCTTCCTGATTAGCGATCGCGACCGTCTCAAGAAACGTCGAAAATATCCAGATCCAGATGACGACGCCGATCTTTGGTGCAAGCTGGGTCAGCTCGTCACTTCGAAAGATATTGCCGATCGTTTGTGGAAAAAGGTATAAAAACAGGCACGCCAGCCCGCCGACCACAAAATTAAAAAGCAGAATATTGAGTATAGCAGCCCCACGCCGGCCGTCGGTTTCGCGGGCCAGGAAATAGTACGCGCTCATCGAAAACCCGAGCGGCAGGATAACCACGGCGTTCATTATTACCTGAAACGCCTCACGATAATGTCCGACCTCGTCCTGCGTCAAATAGCGGACGATCAACAGCGGCAGCACAAAGCTAAACCCAAAGCCAATGATCTTAGCGGCCAGCAGCCAGATGCTTTGCTCTTTTAGCGATTGTGTTATTTTGACCTGCTCGTTCAATCGTTTTACCCTGCGGAAATGTCTATCTCGGGGCGTTCGGCCTGCAATGTTTTTCAGGCAGAAAAATCCAACTCTAAAAAGTCGTAATCGGCCCAAATTTTCACTATTTTAGTTGATGTTGCGTTGGAGGGATACTTTGAGTAGTTTGGCTGGGGTTACCGGGCGGAAAACCTACTAAATTATACACTAAATCGGGTAGTGGAATCACCTTTATTTGTCGAACCGGGTCGCGAGTTATGATCGGCGAGGCCATTTTCCTGTTATGTTGTTTCGTGGTAGAGTTTGCCTTGAACCGGCGTCATTACAAATGGACATTATGCGGCGGTGAATGAGGACCTTAAATGAAAGCAAGCGTCTTTGTTGGCACCAGTCTTGACGGCTTTATTGCACGGCTTGACGGGTCTTTTGATTTCCTGCCGGCGGGCGGCGGCGAACCGCACGGGTACGACGAATTCATGAATTCAGTCGACGCTCTGGTCATCGGGCGCAATACTTACGAAACTGTCCTGTCGCTGGGCGGTTGGCACTATGGGAAAAAGCCGGTCTTTGTTCTGAGCAGTCGAGAACTTGCTCCCGCACCGTCCGAGGCTGTGGTTGAACATGTCTCCGGAGATCCGTCGGACATAGTATCGCAGCTCGTCCAACGTGGCTTCGAGCACATCTACGTGGACGGCGGGCAAACGATTCAGCAATTTCTCCGGGCCGGGCTCATTCAGCGTCTCATTATCACGCGTGTTCCTGTGCTTATCGGCACCGGCATCTCTCTTTTTGGGCCGGTTTCCGGCGACATTCCACTAAAGCACATCGCAACCCGCCAATTTGGAAGCGGTCTGGTCCAAAGCGAATATGAGATCGCAGCCTGAATAGTTCTAACGCCGACGCCTATCACAACGCCTTCGTCTTTTATCTCAATTTTGCTTCGCGACAAACGCGATCTCGGCGGAGCGGTGGTTTTTGTAGTGTTTCAGAAGCATCCGCGGAGCAAGACGTGCGAGCCAGGTGATCGCGGTCAGTTTAAGCGATTTGCGATGGCGGTTTGCAACGCGGAATGCCATGACGGCTTCGCGATAATCTCCGCTCAGTAGATAGGCCTTGCCCTGCTCGACAGCGAGGTCGGCTTCGAGACCGGCGAGGCGGTTCGCCACTACCTTTTTCTGGTCATCCGTCAGATCGATAGTGCGGCAGACTCGTTCAAACACGTCGATTCCTCGCTCCACCCGGGCAATCGAATCGCCGGAAAGCCCTCTCTGGTGGACCCGGTGTTTGAGAAGCTGTTTTTGCTGATAGCCGATCTTTGCACCGCTTTTCGCCATTCGCAGCCATAGGTGAAAATCCTCAGCCTGCACCCGTTCGGGCTCAAACATCCCGGCGTCGATGATCGCTTGTTTGCGGGCCATCGTTCCAGATGTGATCACATTGCAGCGTGAAGTAAGGATCGCGTCGAAATCAACCTCACCCGTCGATGGCGCCATCTCCATAAACGTCCGCCTGTATGCCGAGTGCATACCGAAAAGGTTCGCGTCGCAGTAAACCATATCGAGGCCGTGGCGTTCGAGATAGACGTATTGCGAGGCGAGAAAATCAGGCAGCCAGACGTCGTCACCATCGAGAAACGCAATAATGTGGCCGCGTGCATGTGCGATCGCCGTGTTGCGTGCGGCGCCGGCACCGGCATTTCGCTGTTTTATGTAAACGAAATCTTCGAGCTGATTACG
>JAYVDQ010000300.1:0-4214 GCA_043749325.1 Chloracidobacterium sp.
GGGTTCGCGGAGTGCTTGGCGAGACGATCATTGATTTTCCGGTGGCCGACAATAAGACCAACGCCGAAATGATGGCGTATTCGGAAAAGTTCATCAAAAAATGGACGGGTGACCCGCTGATCGTTCCGGCCATGGCCCCGCACGCGCCCTACACGGTTTCGACCGAGCACCTAAAGGCGATTCACGCCTTATCCGACAAGCTCAACGCCGCTGTTGTCATTCACATCGCAGAAACAAAAAAGGAACGAGACGACATCAAAAAACAATACGGCGATACGCCGATGGACTATCTTGCAAAGATCGGGTTTTTGTCGAATCGCGTGATCGCTGCTCACACGGTCTGGATAACGGATGAAGAGATCGGCGTGATGAAACGCTTTGGCGTCGGCTCGGCTCATAATCCACAGTCGAACATGAAACTTGCATCCGGCGTTGCTCCCGTCCCTGCGATGCTGGCGAAAGACGTGGCTGTCGGTTTGGGCACTGACGGGGCCGCGTCCAACAACGATCTCGATATGTGGGAAGAGATGGACACAGCGGCGAAACTGCACAAGCTCATCTCCGGTGATCCCAAAACGCTGCCGGCGGAACAGGCGTTCGAGATGGCGACAATACGCGGCGCCCGTGCGCTTCATCTCGATAACATTACAGGCTCACTCGAGGCCGGAAAGCGGGCAGACATTGCAATTGTCGATCTCGATAGTCTTAACCAAACACCGTATTTCAATATCTATTCGTCCCTTGTTTATTCAACCAAAGCCTCGGATGTCCGCACGGTTATCATCAATGGCCGCGTTGTCATGCTCGACCGGCGTTTGCTCACGCTGAATGAAAGTGCTATAAAGGTAGATGCAAACGCATACCGCAAAAAAATCATCGAAAGTTTAAGAAATTGATTTTGCGGGCTCACAAAAAGCCCAGGGCCGGTGATTTTGGTAGTTTGTTTTCGCATTTGTCAGGTCGTAAAAGTGAGCCTTCATAAGGTGAGTTCGCTTGACCTTTACGGAATATTTAAGTCGACAGGAGGACTGAAAATGCCGTTAAATGTCAGAAGGTTTTGCACTTCAGCATTATTGGTTTTTGTTAGTTTTACACTGGTCTCCCACGCCCAGACGGTCACACCGCCAGCCAATGCTCCAACGCAAACGCCCGCGCCGCAGACGCCTACCTCCGGCGATGTTATGCGCGAGCGTATCTCCAAGGCAAAGGCCTTCATTGCCGTCCGCAATTACAACGCCGCGATTTATGAATTAGAGAATATTCGCAAGGAAACAAGCGACACAGCCGTTCAGGGCGTAGTAAATGTCCTGCTCATGAACAGCTATCTCGAACAGGGCGATTATAAGCGTGCCCAGGATCTGCTCAACGAATTTTACGCCGCTCAGAAAACGAATAAGCCAAACGCGCCCGCGTCGTACGCCGCTGTCGCCGGGCAGGTCGTTAAAGGAGCTCGAAGCCGTGTCGAACGCTACCGGGCACTCGGCCTGAGCGTCGCGGACCGCACCTTGCCCCTCGAGGCTCTCAACGATCTCGAAAAGATGCGCGAGACACTGGAGCTGGTGATTACACAATCCAAAGAGATCGGCAAGACACCCGCGAGATCGGCGGATGCGATGGGGCTATTGGAAGAGGCGACAAATTCCCGCACGATGCTTGCCCGTGACGATTATGACGCCCGTCATTGGAAAGACGAGGTCGCTGACGCGCGCGAACAGATGGCCAATTCCCGAAGCGTCGTCCTCAGCGCGGTAAATGAAACTCCGTCCGACACCTCAAATCTTAATCAGGCCGCGAATACAAAACCGGTCGAAACCCCGTCTGTCGTAATGCAGTCGGTTTCCGATACCAAGCCACCCGCTACTCGCGACCGCGAGGTAAAACCGGCAGATGCGGCCTTGGAGAAAAACGACCAGCCGATCTATATTCCGTCGGCACCGCAGGCCATAAAGGAAGACCCAAAACCTATTGTGGCGGAAACGCCAAAGCCCGATCCGCCAAGGACCGACTCGTCGAGGTCTACCGAGCCGATCGACGTTGGTTCGCTCATCGCTTACGCTACAAAGCAGTCGCCGCCGGTCTACCCGCCATCTGCCAAGAGCATGCGCGCGACAGGCATTGTAAAGGTCGAGGTCACGGTTAATGAAACCGGGGATGTCACCGATGTGCAAAAAACGAGCGGCCCGCCGATGCTACAAAACGCGGCAAAAGACGCGATCAAGAAATGGAAATTCAAGCCGTTTGTCCGCGACGGCCAGCCGGTCAAGGCGACCGGATTTGTGAGTTTTAATTTCTCGATGTAATTGACGGTCAATTGAAATCTAACGGGCGGCAACCTTTTCGCGAGGTTCGCCGCCTTGCTTATTTAAGAAAGGATTAGCCACGAATGGCACGAATAGATCGAATAATAATTCGTGTTATTTGTGTTATTCGTGGCTAATCTTTTTCTGCGTCTTTGGGTCTCTGCGGTGTAATATAACTCTATGCTTTTTCGGGTTTTGATTATCCTTACTTTAGCAGCGGTGACGGCATTTTCGCAGGTGCCGGTCATCCAGCCGGGCGTTTCGCACGATCTGGCCAAATGGCGGGCCGCACGGTATTCCGATGTGCGGTACAAGCTCAACCTGACGCTCGAAAAAATGTCGCCGGTACTGAAAGGGACGATCGAGATACGGGTCAAAATGAACGACGCGGCGACCGACATAAACTCCCCTCCTTACGAAGGAGGGGTGGCCGCCGCTTTGGGCGGACGGGGTGGTTCTCTCATTGTTCTGGACTGGCGCAAGATAAAGGGATACGAAGATCGGTCGACGATATCAGCGGTGTCGATAAACGGTAATCAGGCAGTGAATGCCGCGTTAGCAGAGAACCACCCCGTCGGCGAAACGCCGACACCCCTCCTTCGTAAGGAAGGGAGCTTTGTTTACGAAGAATCCAATGAGCATCTCATCTTCCACGACGGGGTGGTCGCGGGCGAAAATGTTATCAAGCTCGATTTCACCTCGCCGATACTGACCAGTGGTTCGGCGATAACGCGGTATGTCGATAAAGAGGACGGGGCGGAATATATCTATTCGCTCTTTGTCCCTAGCGACGCAAGCACGGCGTTCCCGGTCTTTGACCAGCCGGATCTGAAGGCGAGGTTCAGCCTGATGATGCAAACGCCAAAAGAGTATGGCGCTAAGCAATGGCGTGTTGTCACAAATTCAACCCTTAAAGTCGCGTCGGGGTCGGTATCTGAAGACTTCGATCCAATCACACACCAAGCGGTAAACGTTAAATACGAAGCCGGTTTTCGTTTTGAAGAAACCAAGCCGATAAGCACATACGTTTTCGCATTTGCTGCCGGGCCCTTCAAAGAGTTTGTGGATGGAAGTCCCGATACGACCGATAAACTACCGAAAGAATGGTGGACGCCCGCAAAGCAGAAGGAGTATGAAGATCACCCGAATCTACGAGTATTAGTTCGCAATTCCCAAGCCGCCAAATTCAAACCGCACGCCGCTGAGGTCTTTCGCCTCACTCGTGAGGGCGTCAAATACCTCGAAACCTACTTCGATTACAAATTCCCGTTCCCGAAGTACGATCTTGTCCTGATCCCCGAATTTCCGTTTGGCGGGATGGAGCATGCGGGGGCGACGTTTTTGCGCGAATCGTCCGTCATTTTCCCGACCGAGCCGACCAAAAACGACCAGATCTCGCGGGCCAACCTTATCTTTCACGAGACGGCGCATCAGTGGTTTGGCGACACTGTGACGATGAAATGGTTTGACGACCTGTGGCTGAAAGAGGGCTTTGCCGAGTTTATGGCGTACAAGACGCTCGAAAAGGTCATGCCCGAAGCCAACGCGTGGAAGGTCTTTTACGAACGCACCAAACAGGCCGCCTACCAGACCGATTCGACAAGAGGCACAACGCCCATCTACCAGGAGATCGCGAATTTAAGCGCTGCCAAGTCTGCCTACGGTAACATCGTCTATCGCAAAGCCCCGTCATTTCTCCGCCAAGCCGAGTTTTACCTTGGCGAGGACAAATTCCAAACCGCCGTCCGCGCGTTTTTGAAGAAACACGAGTTTGCGAATGCCGGCTGGGAAGATCTGGTGAAAGAGTTTGAAGCGGCGAGTGGAAAAGACTTATCCGACTTCGCTCAAAACTGGGTCAAACACAGAGGATTGCCACTTGTTAGAATCCAGCGCGCAACACTTAAGGGTCGCGAC
>JAYVDQ010000301.1:0-4485 GCA_043749325.1 Chloracidobacterium sp.
GGCAACTTCGCTCCGGCGTCAAACCCTTGCAAAACAACCTTGCCAAATACGTACGGAACATGCGCAAACGGCGAGTCCAGGCCCGGACTGACCCCCGATTCGCCACAAAAGTCATCCGCCTGAGCACTCATATTCCCAGCGAATACGATCAACGCAAAGAAAATTAATGTAGGGTCATGACTAGTTAAGTCACGGATATTTGATAATTTTCAATAGAATGGAGTAAAGGTTTTCTTTTCTATAATTGAATCTAAACTCACATTTTTTAAGGTGCAAGTAGAAGGTAGATTTTCGCATACCGCGAAACTTTACGAGTCTAACTTTAGCAAAGCCCCAGAAGCCTTCGATACCGTTGATGTGGTTCGTGCCGACGGCGAATTCATCCTGGGAATGATTAACGCGATAGTGCTTTTGGTAACCCAGATCGACTATGCCATCGTAAGACCGAAACCCGTCAGTATGGATGGTTGAATGAGGGTTTACCTTGCCTTTGATAATCGCGTAAAGCGTGGTTCTGGAGCAATTAGGAACGATCTCGGTATAGACGCAACCATTTCGTTTGTAAATGCCGAAAACGATTGTTTTGCCGTAGGTTCCACGGCCCCTTTTACCGCGAATTCTCTTTGCACCAAAGTATGATTCGTCCAGCTCGATCTCTCCCGCAAATGGAGATTCGCTCTCGCAATAGGGAGCTATCGAGCGGCGGATCAATGTCAAATATCTGTTTATCGTGTTCCGGTTTAAGCCGGTCAAAATCGTGATCTGAGAAGCGGTCAAATCAAGCGAAAAATATCGCAAGATTTGACGGAATTTCTTTCGAGAAATTCGGGAACGCTTAAATATATTGTAACTGTCTGTCATTACTAGCTTTATCTTATACAATAAGATCTTTAACTAGTCATGACCCAAATTTTTTTACGCAAAATCGAAGACGCGAAGATCAGGAAGGTCGCTATTCAACAATCAAATTATTTTCTTCCTTTGCGTCTTCGCTGCTTTGCGTCTTTGAGTTAAGAAATCTTTTAGCCGTCTCAAATACTTCGTCGACTGATATCCGAGTCATGCACTGGTGATCGATCGGGCAATCTCGCAGCATGCACGGTGAACATTCTACCTCTTTTCGTATCACCTCCGCATTGTTGCCGAACGGCCGCGTCGTTTCGGGGTTCGTCGGTCCGAAGATAGCGATAGTTTCAGTCCCAACCGCAGGGGCAACGTGGGCTAGTCCCATATCATTTGAAATGAGCAGGTCTATGACACTCAGCAAAGCCACTGCCTCGCCGACGTCGGTCTGGCCTGTCAGGTCGGTGGGCAGCGTATTACACAAGCCCGCAACCGCCGCGGAAACATCTTTCTCGTCCTTTGACCCAATCAAGACGACATTAACATCCATCTCAGACCGCAGCATGTCGTTGAGCTTCGCATACCGATCCGCAGGCCAGCGTTTGGCCCTCGAATTAGTCGATCCAACGCCGAGGGCGACGGTCTTTTTGTACATATCTGCACCGGCGGCAGCCAGGAACTCGCGGGCAGCGGCCATTCGCTCGTCCGAAATGTTTAGGGTTATGTCCGGCAAAGCCCGTGATACCGTGTCGCGGCCCAACACGCGTTTTTCGACCTCGGTGATCAGGCCCAGATAGTAAAAAACCTCATGCCGCCGGTTTTTCCATTCGGGCACGGCGATCGGATCGGTCAGGAGCAGGCCGCGAGCATCCTTGTTGTAGCCGAAACGACGCGGGATGTGTGAAAGGAAGGTGGTTATGGCGGACTCGAATGAATTTGGGAGCAATATAGCCAATTCGTAGCCGTCATCACGCAGAAATTGAGAATTGTCGTAAATATCCCTGATCTTCCAACGGGCTTTATCGAATGTGACGAGTTCGTCAATAAAATCGGCATCGCAAAAAAGCCCGTCCGCCGACGACCGCGTATGAAGCGTTATCCGATCATCCGGAAAAATACGCCGCAGTTCCCGCAAAGCCGGAACCGACATCACGGCATCACCGATCCAATTTGTGCCACGAACGAGTATCTTCATAGGAAGGGAATTTTTAACGCAAAGTCGCAAAGGAGCAAAGAAAACACTTTGAATTTTCGAATCTATAATTAATTCTCTTCCTTTGCGTCTTTGCCTCTTTGCGACTTTGCGTTAAATTTCTTACAGGCCATTTACGACACGATGTGTGCCATTTCCGACTCGAGCCTCACCAAAATTAATGACTAAGGCGAGCTTTAAATTCATAAGACGTAGATATGTTAGAGCCTGAGCTTCAAAGATCCTGTTGTATAACATGACCGCTTTTACTTCTACTATTACAAGGCGTTCCACCAATAGATCAAGACGTAGTGGCGATGCGAGACAGTTTCCTTTGTAGGAGATCAAAACCTCTTTCTGCCGTTCGATATTAAGTCCGCGAGAAACCAGTTCCCAAGTAAGGGCCTCTTCATAAACACTCTCGATAAGACCGGGGCCACCGAGCGTTCGGTGCACCTCTAAGGCACTATCTACAATAATCTTACTTAGTTCATTTTCATCCATAAAACCTTTGTTCGGGTTTTCCTTTGCGTCTTTGCTCCTTTGCGGCTTTGCGTTAAAAAATTGACCTCAAGCCGTCGTCGAGGCCAATTTCCGGCGACCAGTCGAGCTCCTGCGTGACCAGGCTGAGATCGGTGACGTAGTTTAGCGGGACAGGAGCGGGAATGTCAGCTTCCTCGTCGATCACGGCTTGTAGGCCCGACAGTTCTTCGATTTTAGTTACGAGATCTCTTAGTGTCAGAGCGTTTTGCGGCCCGCCGCCGAGATTGTACAAGCCGTGCCTTATTACAGAATCGGCAAACGCCCGACATGCCCTTGAGAGGTCATCGACATGCAGCAGATCGCGTCGGGGCGTACCTTTTGCCGGCAAAGCGAGCCGTTCTCCCATGTTCAATGCTTCGACGTAATGGCCGACAAAGTTTGAGACATTATCGGGGCTGGGCCTCGCGTAAACGGTCGAAAGGCGGAAGATGCACGAGCGAAAGTTTCTCGCGTTTGCGTAATATTCGATATAGCGTTCGGCGATCAGCCTTGACCACTCGAGGGCCGATTGCCCGGCATACAGGGTTTGGCAGGATTCTGGAACCGCGGCGAAATTATCCGCAAAGCGGCCATATACGTCTTTGGTTGACGCAAAAATAAAGACCGAACCTTCCTTCATTTCACGAAGCAGATTTACCGTGCCTTCGACATTTGTAAGAAAAACATGCCCGGCGGAGGCAGGTGATTTGTCGAGATGCGCGGCGAGGTGGACGACAACGTCGTAATCGGCGACCCGCGTAACATCCTGAAAATTCAAAATGTCATATCCGGACCGGCGTGAAAAATCGTCGGCATCCAGAAAACTCCGAACATGTGTGCCAAGAAAACCGCTGCCTCCGGTGACCAAGATCTTCATACAAAAGAAGTTTAACGCATCGTCGGTCGCAGCAAAAGTCAGAACCGGGAGCAGTAGCGACCGGGTTCTTAGGTGCAGGAAGTTGGATACGTACGGGAAAGTACGGAAACTGCCGGCGGTTTAGCGTCGCTTTGAGAGGTCTCGTGATGATGATTTAGGAATCCAGTCGCTACCGCTCACGGTTCTGACAAAACTAGTTTTGTTTTAGAATCGCATAGCATGGGCACGATGCCTCTTCGAGGGATTTACGATTGAGGATCTCGATCTGTCCGCGACTGTAGCGGATTATACCCTGTTTCTGGAGGTGAGACGCGGCTTTTGTTACGCCTTCGCGTCGAACGCCGATCATGTGCGACAGGAAATCCTGTGTTAAGCGAAAACTCTCCGAAACCATACAATCGGCGGTCATAAGCAGCCATCGCG
Organism: Chloracidobacterium sp.; assembly: GCA_043749325.1. GTDB lineage: Bacteria > Acidobacteriota > Blastocatellia > Pyrinomonadales > Pyrinomonadaceae > OLB17. The sequence continues at coordinate 3,858 of JAYVDQ010000301.1, forward strand.
CAAGGCGTGCTTCGAGTTTATGAAAGCGATAACAGACCGCCGACTGCGATATCTGCGTCATCAACGACTGGGCGTAACGCCGGAGCAATTGAGACAATTCCGGAATGGCGTCGCATTCCGCCAGAAAATCGGCCGTCTCTATCGTCTGAGCTATTCCTTCACCCTGCACGACGGCGCGGTTATGCGATTTTGGGAAGCCGAGGAATGTGGAAAGCCCGACCACGCCTTCGAAGCCGACGATGCCGACCTCTAACACCGATTCACCGCCAAGCGTCGCGAGCAGCGAGATAATTCCGCTATCGGGAAAATAAACAGTGTCGATGGCATCGCCGGCCTCGTATATCTTTTCACCGAAGATGAGGTCAAAAGGCTTGAGTTTTTTTGCCAGCCGTTTGGATGCTTTTTCAGGCAATGCGGCAAGGATATGGTTACCGGGCGGTTTTTTTAGTGTTAAATCAAATGGCATCGAGTGCTCCTTTTCGGGCTGGCTGTTAAAAAACAAACGGCACAAAAAGAAGTTAGAGGGACTAATCTCGATGTCGCGTGAATTAAGAAAGAACGAAATGTGACGTTATTAGCGTCAAAGAGATAACGCAATCAGGACTCGGAAAAATACTGAACCGGAAAA
>JAYVDQ010000302.1:0-4095 GCA_043749325.1 Chloracidobacterium sp.
CAGCCCGACAAACGCCAAAGTGGCAATCGCGATGCCGTCCTTGCGCTTCGTCGGCCTTACAAAAACGGTCCGTATCAGCCAAAACAACAGGGCCAGCGACCACGCGATCTGCGTCGCCGCGATCGAGACCGGGGCCGACAGGGCGAGCAAAAATAGCGAAGCCCTCAACGCCCATTCAATGTATTTGGTAACGGCAGATGAATTTGACATTGGATAAAGTCAACCGGCACTCAAAACCATAAGCTAAAACGCAATGAATTCAAAAGCAGATTGTTCTCTTCCGCAAGGATTTTTGGCAACAAATGAGTGTGTCCGCGTGGGCTGTGCCCGTCCATTTGCGGAAATGCTGTGTTTTTCCGTCAGGTTGGTTAAATTGATCGCGGCTATGCCGCCGCACGGAGGCACAGCCTGAAATCTTAGAAGAATATCTCCCGGCAAGGCACGGTTGCGGGCCTACCGCAACACTGCGGTCTTATGACGCCAGAACCACTGCCGCACATCGTGCGGCACAGCCGCATTTGTTCTATTCAAATCGGTGATGTTGCGAGACGAGCTTCGAGTCCTTTGATGAAATCGTTCGATTTCGAAACCCAGCCCAATCCCGCTTCGGAAATGAGCACGAGAGAGGCGTCGTGATTACTTCCTGGCAAACTGTTGGGGAACGTCGGTTGGCTCATGCAATCCGATAGCAACACACACGAATAGTCTCTGTACATGGCGTCTCTGACCGTCGCCTCTACGCATACACTCGTAGTACAGCCAGTGACGACGATGTATTTGATCCCCAACTGTTTGAGCTTGGCGTCCAAGTCGGTTTGATAAAAGCCGCTGAATCGATGCTTGTAGATTACAATATCGTCGCCCTGCGGCTTGAGTTCGGGGACAATCTCTGTATTCCATGTGTCGCGGATAAGAATTCGACTTTCCGTGCCGTCAGGCGCCCGCACAGTCTTTCCGACGCCGAATTGCAGATGCTTCACGCGATTCACCGAGTCGGGAGCGCCCAGGTCCGAGAGATCCGGACGAAAAGCCATCTTGAGATAGATGATCTTTACGCCGGCGCGGCGGGTCGACGCCAGGACTTTTGCGGTGGGGCCGACGGCCTTTTGAATGCCGGATATATCAATTCCAGCCCGGTCGAACATACCACCTTTGCTGCCGAAGTCATTCTGCATATCGACTACAATTACCGCTGTCTTAGCGACATCAATGGCAATTGGCTCCGGCTTGGCGTCAATTGTAAAAATTCGCGCGGGAGTTCTCTTTGCTTTTTGCGCGAATATCGAACCGGCTCCGCCCGTCATAGCAAGCCCGCTCAAACCCACCGACATTTCCAACATCTGGCGACGTGACAGGTCGTTTTCATGTTTACTCATTTCGTTTCTCCTGGTACACAAATTTCAACTGATATAGGGAATAATACCAGACATTCGGATGGCCTGCCTCTATTCGAATCCTAACGTATTTTGCTCGGTATTTTCCGACGACAGCTTTTGGGCTTGTTTGAATGGGCCGGTGGATGGCGGCATTTCTATTTGTTTTCCGGCGAGGACTTCTTCGACGGTTAATATCTGCATTCGCGGGTAGTCACGGTGCCAGCCTTCGGAGTGAAAGTATCCGGCGCTTGCGGCTTCGTCGATCATTGGTTTGGTTGCGGGTTCGAGTGTTAGGAAAACGCCAATCGCGGCTTCTTCGCGTTGGATAGTGCCGACGAGATCGCGGATCAAAGCTGAGTTGACGTGGCCGCTTTTGACCTGAACGATAACGCGCTTTGCCTTGCCCGAGGTGTCGTCGCTGAAAGCTCTTGTTGGGCGCGGCGTTTATGGAAACCTGTCGCGGTTAACCTTCATTTCTGTTTTACATCCGCTTCAACTTTATTCAGCATCATTTGTAGTTCTGGTTTAGGAATAAGTCTCCCGCCAATTACTACGGCCGCAACTCTACGAGTATTTTGAATGTCTTCAAGTGGATTGGCTTCAAGCAGCACGAGGTCGGCAATCTTCCCCTTCTCAATTGTGCCGAATGAATCCAGCTTGCCAAGAAATTTCGCCGGATTCCGTGTTGCAGCTTGTAAGGCTTCCATCGGTGTAAGTCCAGCCTGAACGAGCAAAGCAAGCTCATCATGCAGACTAAAGCCGGGAAAGACTCCCCTCGCCGGCGGGTCAGTTCCGGCGAGGATGCCTACGCCGGCTCGCTGCATTTCACCGACGAGATCAAGTAATCTTTGGTACAACGCCCGGCGTCCAGCATATTGTTCTACCGGCGTATTTCTCGGCGGGACAGGAAAGAATTTCTCGATATATTCTTTCGTCGTAGGCGCCAGGTATTTTTGACGCGGGTCGTCGAGTACGGATGGGTCTGTCTCAAAAGAGAAGTTCCGATACTCAATGAGCGTCGGGCAGTACCACGTACCATTTTTAACGAACAATGCGAAAAGTGCCTTACGTCTTTCATCCGTGTAAGTAGCTAAGGCTTGTTCCGGGCTCTTCGCCGTCGAGCCTGGTTGAAAAGCAGCCGCTTCGATAAGAGTTTCGGTGTGCTCAATGCTTCTTTGACCCGCTTCAGATGCCTCTTCCGCACTTATACCTCTGGGAATATGTCCGACAAAAGTAATTCCTTGCTTTCGGCACTCGTCAGCAAGCGCAAAGTAAGCATCTCGCGGAACTCTGTTATGAACCTTGATGAAATCCACGCCCTGTCGTTTCAGAGAAATTACCGTTTGGCGCGCCTCTGCCGGATTATTCACCGTTAGACGGTACATCGCCGTCTTTTTGGGACCATCCACAAACGGACCAGCCCTGACGATGCGTGGACCAATAAGAAGGCCGGAAGCAATACTCTTGCGCCATCCATCAATCTGGCTAAGGTCGCCGCCCATATCACGCACGCCGGTAACACCATTCGCAATAAATGCCGGCAGAGTTGACTCAGCGGTCAGCGAGAGGTGAATGTGCATATCCCACAGACCGGGAATCAGAAACTTGCCGGAGCCCTCAACAACTTGTGCGCCTTTGGGAACACGGATTTTTCCGGTCTTGCCAAGACTATTGATGCGACCGCCGGTGATGACTAAAGTCATATCAGGCTGAGGCGGTGCACCCGTGGCGTCAATCACGGTCACATGGGTAAAAACAAGCGGCTTAGTTTGCGAGTTCTGTTTGGTTTGAGCAGATGTTAAGGCGGGCGATAAAGAGAAAAACGAAAATAGAAGCAAAGTCGTTAGAAGTTTTATTGTCATAGAGCAGTCCGAAGATCAATGTCTCATATAGAAAACACCCTCGGCATCAGTTTTGTGACGAAATAATGCGAGGCGGTCGGGTCGCAGTGGAGATAGAGGCTGCCGGTCGGTTTGAGGACGCGGTGGAGTTCCTTTAGGCGGACGTTCATCATGACGAGATAGGCCATCATCTGATTGGTGCCGATAAATCCGTAGAAGGCATGAAGTATTTCGGAAACCTTGTCGCCTGTCATGATGAGTTCGCGATAGGTTTTCGCCGCTCCCGCGCGGGTGCCAAGTGTCTTCGAAAGCGGTGATTTGTGAGTCTGCTTCGACACCGCTCTCGTCTTGGAAAAGCACGTTGTAGTTTCTGTTGGAATTAAACGGCGGATCGAGATAAACGAGATCGACCGACTCGTCCTTGATATACCGCCGCAGAATATTCAGATTGTCGCCGTAGTAAAGAGTGTTCATGGGCAGTTGCCGGTATTAAGAGAGAACCACCCCGTCAGCGGAAGCCGCTGCCACCCCTCCTTCGTAAGGAGGGGTGCTATGGGATGCGCACGGGAAATGTAGCATTAACGGGTTTGGCTTGGCAAGAACCTAGCCGCTGCCGCATGGCAGGCCGTTAACAACGACACCAGATATTATTCTACCCAATCCAGCCCCGGCTTGGCTTGCGAAATTCGGCAAAAACGTGTCTAATAGTTGTTTGCTCTACTGAGCAAAATTTTAGCCGAGAGGAGGTGAGCAAATAAAATGGCATTTATTTCAGTTAACAATAACGAATCGATCGAGTCGGCACTTCGCCGGTTCAAGAGAAAGGTTATCAGCGAAGAGATTATAAAAGATCTAAAAAAACACGCTCATTTCATTCC
>JAYVDQ010000303.1:0-3084 GCA_043749325.1 Chloracidobacterium sp.
TTAGGTTACGGGCCGGGCATAGCTTATTAGCCGCCGACATTTTAATTTATGGATAATATATCAAGACGGGAATATTTAAAGATTTTTGGCGCCGGTGTCGCGTTGGCCGGCACAGGCTTAACGCCGCTGCTGGCGCAAAATCCGCAGAATCAGGCGGCGGATGAAACCCCTGAGGTCAAAGCCGACCGCGCGAGGCGGATGAAATGGTGGCACGAGGCAAAGTTCGGGATGTTCATACACTGGGGGCTTTACAGCGTCCTCGGACGTCACGAATGGGTCATGGAGATGGAGGGCATTCCGGCACAGGAGTATGAAAAGCTCGCAAAGCAGTTTAACCCTAAACCAAATGCCGCTCGTGAATGGGCGAAATTAGCCAAACATGCGGGTCAGAAATACATGGTGATGACCACAAAGCACCACGAGGGCTTTTGCTTATTCAATACAAAAACCACCGATTATTGTGCCCCAAAACAGGGTCCCGGACGTGACCTTGTCAAAGAATATGTCGAAGCCGCCCGGGCCGAGGGCCTGCGTGTGGGATTTTATTATTCGTTAATGGACTGGCATCACCCGGACGGGGCCCGCTGTGCCGACGACGAGGCCCCCCGGAAGCGTTTTGTCGAATATATTCACACTCATATTCGCGAACTGCTGACGAACTACGGCAAGATCGACATTCTCTGGTACGACGTTTCGTGGCCGCTTGAGGCAAAAGGCTGGGAATCGGAGAAGATGAACAAGATGGTTTTCGAGCTTCAGCCGGATATCATCGTGAATAACCGGAACAAGCTGGCCGGCGATTTCGCAACGCCGGAGCAGAAGATCGAGGTTGCCGAGACCGGACGCGCATGGGAATCGTGCATGACGATGAATGACAGTTGGGGCTATCAACGAGCGGACGACGGGTGGAAAACACCGAAACAGGTAATTCGAAATCTCATAACCTGTGCCCATGACGGCGGCAATTACCTTATCAATATTGGCCCGAAACCGGATGGCTCGATCCCCGCCGAATCAGTTGGAATTCTTAGCACGGTCGGCGATTGGATGGACAAAAATGGTTCGGCTCTTTACGGAGCGGATATTTGCCAGCCGACGCGTTGCCGGTTTGGGAGCTTTAGCCGCCACGGCAACACGCTTTTTCTCCACATTCACTACTGGCCGGGCAGCACGGTCGCGCTTGCGGGAATTAAGGCCAAGGTCAAATCGGCGAAGCTGCTAGCGACCGGCAAGAATGTCGATTTCAAACAGGAGACGTATCGCGTAACCTTCACCGGCCTGCCGGAAAAGGCTCCCGATTTTCCGATCACCACGCTTGCCATCGAATGCGACGTCGTGCCAACGCAGGACAATATTTTTGTCCGCAAACGAGAACGGGGACACGTTTGACCATAGCACGCGCGGTAGCGAGGGGGGCTGAATCATCAGCCTAAACGAAAGATGCAGGGCATTAGCCGTGAAAGGGAAGGTGCGCTTTGCTAATGAACTAAAGAACTTTATGAAACACATTTCCATTCGAATATTTACCGTGATTTTTATCAACATGGCGTTACTTTCGCTATTTGCACAGGCGCCGCAAACGGATACCTCCAAAGGCCAGACGATGTCTGCCGATGATCTAAAACAGAAACAGCTGCAATGGTTTCGCGACGCCCGGTTTGGAATGATGATCCACTGGGGGCTTTATTCCGTGCCGGCCGGCGAGTGGAAAGGGAAGCTCATTCCCGGACTTGGCGAATGGATCATGAACCGCGCAAAGATCCCCGTTGTCGAATACGAACAGCTTGCAAATCAATTCAACCCGGTAAAGTTCAACGCCGAGGAGATCGTCGGTCTCGCAAAAGCCGCCGGGATGAAATACATCGTTATCACGTCGAAACACCACGATGGCTTTGCGATGTATCACTCGACAGTCAGCAAATACAATATTTTCGACGCCACGCCGTTCAAACGCGATCCGATGAAAGAGCTTGCCGCCGCCGCACAGAAAGCGGGTATCAAGCTATGTTTTTATTACTCGCAGACGCAGGATTGGCATGAGCCGGACGCCGTCGGTAATGACTGGGACTTTAAAGACGATAGTAAAAAGAATTTTGCGAAATATCTTGAGGAAAAGGTAAAACCACAGGTCCGGGAGATCCTGACAAATTACGGGCCGATCGGCCTGATATGGTTCGACACCCCGCGAAACATGACCAAGGCGCAGAGCCAGGAGCTGGTGGACCTCGTTCATTCGATACAGCCGGATTGCCTCGTATCGGGGCGCGTCGGCAATGGGGTCGGCGATTACGATTCGGCCGGCGATAACCAGATAAGCGTCGGAAAGGTAAAACGTGACTGGGAAACGCCCGTAACGATGAACGACACGTGGGCGTTCAAGAAAGACGATCAAAACTGGAAACCTACGTCGATCCTCATCCGCCAATTGGTACAGGTCGCAAGCCGTGGCGGAAATTACCTTCTCAATATCGGGCCAACCTCCGAAGGTACGATCCCGCAGCCCAGCATTGACCGCCTGACAGAAGTTGGAAAATGGGTCAAGGTCAATAGCGATGCCGTTTACGGCACCGGACCAAGCCCGTTTCCGTACGAACTGCCATGGGGCATCATAACGACAAAACCCGGGAAGGTTTATCTGCACGTATTTGACTGGCCTCAGAAAAACTTGTCGCTATTTGGGCTTAAGAGCAAGGTCAAGAACGCCTATCTTTTGTCTGGTAAGACGAAACTAAAGTTTTCGCAGTCAAACGACACGGCCAAAGATCATTACGTGATCTCGATCGACCTGTCCGCGTCGGCTCCCGATAAAAACGATTCGGTTATCGTTCTCGAAACTGCCGGTGATGTCGTAGCTGACAATTCGTTATTGCAGCAGCCGGACGACAGCGTAACTTTACCTGCGTTTTTGTCCAACGTCCATAAATCCGGAGAGGCGGGGCTTCGGTTCGATAGCCGCGGAGTTGCCGAAAGGTGGTTGAATAAGGACGAATGGGTCGATTGGGATTTCAAGGTGTCGAAACCCGGAAAATTCGATGTTGTCGTTCTGACATCCGAACAAAAATACGGCGCAAATTGGGAAGGCGA
>JAYVDQ010000304.1:0-2916 GCA_043749325.1 Chloracidobacterium sp.
TCGATATCATAGAAACCGCTGAGTTTATTGCTCAGGACAATATAGAGGCCGCAGGTCGTTTTGTCGACGCGATTGACGAATCCCTTAATCTTATCGCGAAGTCACCTGACATTGGGGTCATTCGGAAAGTCGGAAAGGCACTGGAAATTAGGATGTGGGCCGTTAAGGGATTTCCAAACTCGTTGGTATTTTATCGGGCTACCTCGACTGAGATCAATGTTATAAGAGTAATTCACAGCGCAAGGGATTTTTATCGAATTTTCAAGAATGAGGGAATAGTTAATATTTCGGCACTCTCGGATCAACCTCGTTTGACCATGCGGTAATGCCGCCGACCAGATTTTTCATGTTTCCGGTAAAGCCCGATCTTTCGAGAGCCTCGATGGCACGGGCGCTGCGGCCGCCCATTTTGCAGTGGATGACGGTTTCGCGGGCCGGATCGAGTTCGTCCATGCGGGCAATGATATCGCCGAGCGGTATCAGCCTGGCCCCCTCGATCCTCGCGAACGCATATTCGTCCGGCTGGCGGACGTCAATGAGTTGAATATCCGTTCCGGTGTCCAGTGCGGCTTTTAGCTCAGAAGCTGTAATTTCCTGCATATATCGGTTCACCTCAATACAAGAATAACTATTTCGTGGCTTAATCGTAACTTGCAGTGCGCGTGGTTGGCAAATCGAAGGCTGTTCCGAGTGCAAGGGGCGAAGGTTCTATTGACAAAAATTTACATTCCAATTTTTAGCCCGTTGCCTGAAGTATTGTAAAATTCAACACTTAGGCAAATAAACCATGAGGAACAATCGTCTCAAAACGCTAATCTGCGCCGCTGCTCTGTTTGCGACGATTTCGTGTGGTTCACCGGCCGGAAACCGCGGCGGGCGAGGTAATTCTAACTCCGAAGAAAATCCGCAGAACGCGGCAATCGCTATCACGGTCGGCAAGAGCGAATCGCGCGAGGTCGCCTCCGTTATACAGGCTACCGGCAGCTTGGTGGCAAACGAAACGTCCGACGTGGCTCCAAAAGTGGCCGGAAAGATAGCCAATATCGGGGTGAATGTCGGCCAGCTTGTTTCAGCGGGGACGGTGATCGCGAAAATTGATGACCGTGACGCCAGGTTGCGGCTTGCGACCGCTCAGGCGGGCGTCAAACAGGCACAGGCGGCCGTTAAACAGGCGGAGGCACGATTGGGATTGCTCGGTGGCGGTAAGTTCAATGCGTCGACGGTTCCAGAAGTTCGTGCGGCAGATGCGAATTACCAACAGGCATTGGCGGAACAAAGACAAGCCGAAGCAAACGAGAAACGCTATCGAGAGTTAACCGAGACCGGAGATGTGGCGATGGTTACGTACGAAACGTATCGAACGGCACGCGATACCGCGCGTACTAAAGCTAACGTCGCTAAGCAGCAGCTCGACGCGGCGGTCAATACCGCGAAGCAGAGCAATCAAGCTATCGTAAGTGCGCAGGCAAATGTCGAGTCCGCCTTCACGCAGGTTGCCGATGCCCAACAAGCCATTGTCGATACGGTGATAAAAGCTCCGTTCGCGGGTTACGTAAGCAATCGTCCGGTGGCGGTCGGCGAATATGTTTCATCAGCCTCTATCGTGGCGACAATTCTCCGCACAAACCCGATCAAGGTCCAGATACAGGTTGCCGAGGCCGATGTGCCGCATGTCATGCTAGGCCGGGGTGTTTCGCTGGAGGTGGACGCATACAAAGATCGCAAATTTGCCGGAACCGTGTCAGCGATCAATCCGGCGATTGATCCTAATTCAAGATCGGCTGTCGTTGAGGCTTTAGTCGAAAATAACGGCAACGTCCTCCGAACTGGCATGTTCGCGACGGCCAAAATCAGCCGTGACGGTGGCGGAAAAGCTATTTTTGTGCCGAAATCGGCAGTGTTTAATGACCAAACAACGCAATCGTTCCGCGTTTTCGTGATCAAAGACGGCGTCGCCAAACTATGTGTCGTTCAGATCGGAACCGACGAAGGCGATTTTCAGCAGATCATTAGCGGCGTAGAACCGAACGAAACAGTTGCGACGAGCAATCTGGATAAGCTTTACGAAGGAGCCAAGGTAAGTTTCTAAAAGATGCAATGGTTGGCTGAAATTTGCGTTCATCGCCCGGTTTTTGCGACCGTGATCGTGATGTTTTTGACGGTCGTGGGCGGCTTCAGCTTTTTTACGCTGGGCGTCGATAGGTTTCCCAAGATCGATCTGCCGACCATATCGATTTCGACGAGTAATACCGGAGCCGCTCCCGCGGAAATGGAGACCGAGGTCACCGACCCGATCGAGGGAGTGCTCAACACCGTACCCGGTGTCGATGAGATGCGGTCGTCGTCCTCACGCGGCGGTTCGAATATCACGCTTACCTTTAATCTCGAGAAAAATCCCGATCAGGCCTTTCAGGAAGTCCAGCAAAAACTGAGTACCGTCATTAACCGGCTGCCAGACAACGCCGACCCGCCGACCGCTCGTAAAAGCGACCCGGATTCGCAGCCTGTGCTGCAATACGCGATCAGCGCGCCGCGCAACACGATCGAACTCACCGATCTCGTAACCACCCTCATACAGGACAGGATCGAATCGACGGATGGCGTCGGTGAGGTGTTTGTTTTCGGCGGGCGGACAAAACAGATCAAGCTTTATATCGACCCTGACCGACTCCGGGCGTACAGCCTGACGGTGACGCAGATCACAAATGCGGTAACTTCGCAAAATCAGGAGCTTCCCGGCGGCACTCTGGTCGAAGGGGCCAAGACCGTCGGTCTTCGCACGATCAGTAAGATAACAAAGGTCGATGAATTTAACGACGTCGTCATCGCGACCAAGAATGGTTTCCCGATAAAGCTCAAAGATGTCGGCCGCGTTGAAGAGGGCGGGGCCGATCCGTCATCCGCCCTTTCACTGGA
>JAYVDQ010000305.1:0-3556 GCA_043749325.1 Chloracidobacterium sp.
TGCCGGACTGGTTCTTTTTTCGGGCAAGCGAAACCGTGGCAGTCAGGCTTTCCCCGCTGGCCCCGGACTCAACAAAAATAGTTGACTTGGCGGGATAATAATTGTCCTGGGCAACCTCGATCTGAAACGAGCCGGCCCGGTCTATTTCAATATCTGCCACACCCGAGGCTCCCGTCGTGCCGTTGTAGGCCGAATAAAATCTACCGGTGAGCGACACTCTCGCATCCTGAATAGGCTTATCAGTTTCGCTGTCAACAACGGTAACCTTTACGGTCTTAATATTGATCTTCCGTTTTATCTTGATCTGATGACTAACAGGTGCGGTCATACCTTTAGGTACTGCGATCCTTGTAGTTAGCGGTTCGTACAGTTCGTGGTCAGTTGTGAGAGTGCATTCCGTAGCCGCCAATATTTTATCGAGTTCGGCTACACCCGACCCGTTTGTCGTTCGGTAATTGGTATCGGACCCACAGTCAAATTTAACGTCGACGCCAGAAACCGGTGACCTGTTTTCCTCGTCTGTGACCGTTACCTGCACGACCCAGACGCTTTTCCGCTTGAGAACGATCACACGATTGACTCTGCCGCTTGCCGGGATATCCAATACTGCTGCAAGGGTTTCGGTTGAGGCGCTAGTAATAATAAGAGCACACTGTGTCGGGCCGCTTATCGGTCCAAATGAAAACGTCCCCCCGGCATCCGCAAAACCTTCGTGCCTGTTCCCGCTGCAGTCGATCATGACTTCGGCGCTTTTGACGGGGTTCCCCTGGTCATCCTGAATGCGAATCTGCTGCTGGGCGTTTGCATCCGAAGCGCAAAGCAAGATGCTAAGGCCCAAAGCCATAGCTGCAAATCGTATGGTGTGTGTCATGTTACGTTTCCTCCTTTTTGTATGATTGCAAAAAATGGGGCGTCGTTTCTCTATGGAGACCCCGAACACAAGATCAATTTCTGGATTGGGAAAATATTAAACCAGATTTCTATATTTGGCTACTCGCCAAGGGAATCCGCCATCGCTTTGCCCACCTGAACACGTACGGGAGCCAATAGCGACGCGCATCAACTCCACCGACAATGTGACAGTAGATTTCACATCATTAACAACGGTGTGAGTCCGGTCGAATAAGCCCTTACCCAACGGAGTAGAATTATTTCCGCAACCAGGCGGTCCCAGACAATCACTTAACATAAAAATTGCCCCACGGATCCCTAAGCCTGCCATCATTGAGATACCAAAACCCGTAACCGATATCTGTGTCGATAAAACCGGGTCTGAGCAGGACCCACTTGCCTTTACCGCTCTTTTGATAAGCTGGTCGTGTGTCATTAAAGGTCATAGTATAGTCGCGATTGAGGGTCATTGTGATCCCCTTAGCGTTACCAACACCGTTCCAAGTTCCCCAAAATATGCTGTCCTTATCCTGGACCGGCTGGCTGATCACCGGAGCTTCACCCGCCGCGGCGGCTTGTTGTGCTTGCTCAAACGTCGGGAAGTCTCGCCCGCCGATCGCACGCCCCCAGTCAGGCGGACGAATCGCGCGGAAGCCAGAGCGGTTCAAATATTGGTAGACGTAGATCTGCCCACGGCTTGGGCAATTCATGACATGGATGGTCGCTGCTTCCACCCTGATCCGGCCGGAGGCATCGCGCGATTCCGGCTGGTTCGTCTTTTGCACGGTTCGACAACTCCCTCCGCCGGTCGGACCGGGCAGAGACGCGGCCGGAATCACGGTCGGCGGCACTGTGGGGATGGGAATTGGCATCCCGCCAACTGCGCGCCAACCGGCAGGTGTCAAGCGCAACAAGGCGCCGGGGACGGACAGGAGGGGTAACGTCCGGCAGTCGCCGGTGGCCGGCGCGGTGCCGGGCGGTGTCGGAAAGGCAATTTCGAATGCGTTCTCACAGCAGAGGCCGGTGCTCTCAAGGAGCTGGCCACCCACGGCGTCCCTCGAGACAGAGAGTCCCCTCGTCACTGGGTTCCGATACACATTGTAACTCTTGTCGCAGACCGTTCTGAAGCGTTCATCCAAGCGGTGGACATCCGCAAGGGCCGTAGCGAGTGCAAAACTTGTGGGCGCGCGCGTTATCCTCCAACCGTCGCGCTGGGCGTCCGATCTGCCGACGGCGACCCAGTCGGTGCGACTCGCCGGAGCGGGAATGGTCCGCTCAAGCACATACCAAACGTCATCGACATAGGCCTGCCCGCGGGATACCGTTGGCACAAATGCCGCAACGCCCGTCTGCTGTCTCTGAGCGTGAGCGGCAGTTGCGCAAAGTAAGATGCTAAGGCCAAAGGCCAAAGCCGCAAATCGCATAGTGTGTCTCATGTTCCGTTTCCTCCATTTTTGTATGATTGCAAAAAGGGGTCGTTTCTCGATGAAGACAACGAACAGAGTTCAGTCTTGAGATGAGGAAATATTACCCCAGATTTCTATATTTGGCTAGTCGCCAACGGAATCGGACATTGCCTTGCCCACCTGAACTCGCGCAGGGCGAAGCAATTTGTCGCCAAACCTGTAACCGCGAGCATATTCAGCGACTACACGGCCGTCATTTTCAACGTCAGCCGGGACCATGTCGACCGCCTCATGAATTTCCGGGTCAAAGTGGACGCCGACCGAATCGACCGGTTCGACGCCGACATCGATAAGCGCGCGTTCAAACGAACGTGCGGTCCCGATCACGCCATCGCGAAGGTGTTCGACCGACGGGTCGGTTTCGCTCGCCGCAACCGCGAGGTTGAGGTTGTCCAGGACGGGAAGCAGCGTCGTCAGAAAATTGAACTGAGCTTGTTTGCCTCGGTCCTCGAGAGTTTTCATCAGCCGCGTACGCATCTCGGAAGTTTCTTTTTCTAGATTTGCCTTTGCTTCCTCAAATTTTGCCTGCACACCCACAAGTTTAGCTTCCGCGGCCTCGCGGCGTGTCGTTTCCGCGATAAGTTTGGTCTCAAGCGCGGTCTCATAAGCCGACTTAACTGGCTCGGCCGGTTTTTCGTCATCCGCGACCATTTCGCCATCGGCGGTAAATCGACGCTTATCATTGACGGGAATTTTCTTGTCGCCAACGTCGTCGATCGTTATTTCTTCGTCGTTCATCTTTTTTTTCTTAAACACTGTATCCAAATAGTAATCCTTTCGCCGTTATTGCAGAAGCCCGCGCGTAAGCAAGGGCGTAATGCGAACGTTGAATGTTACGCCCTTGCTTACGCGCGGGCTTCCGCACCGGTTTCCTTTGGCGTGAATTTCATCTCGCCATTCTCCGCTGATACAAGTACGGTCTGCCCGCTTGCGATGTCGCCTTTTAGCAGGCTCACCGCCAGCGGATTTTGTACCAGCGTCTGGATCGCGCGTTTTAGCGGACGCGCACCATAGACCGGATCGTAGCCCTCCTGCACGAGTAATTCGCGGGCCGTATTGTCGAGATTGATCGTGATACCGCGCTCCTCAAGATTCTTGCGAAGTTTTTCGAGCTGGACGTCGATGATCTGCGCGATCTGCTCACGTGCAAGCTGGCCAAAGACGACAATGTCGTCGATGCGGTTTAGGAATTCGGGCTT
>JAYVDQ010000306.1:0-7369 GCA_043749325.1 Chloracidobacterium sp.
GCGGAGAACGCATGGTGGCTCGACGATTTTTCGCTTTACCGCGCTGTAAAACTTGCGCAATATCAAAAGCCGTGGTTCGAATGGGACGAGCCGTTAAAATTGCGTGAAGAGGCAGCGTTGGAAGCGGCAGCCCACGATCTGGTAGCCTCGATCGAGGCCGAAAAATTTTATCAGTTTCTTTTTTTCCGGCAATGGCTGGCTCTGAGGGAATATGCCAATGCTAACGGGATCAGGATCATCGGCGATGTGCCCATTTTTGTGGCGCTCGATTCGGTGGACGTCTGGTGTAACCAGAGCAAATTCAAATTGGACGAGGACGGGTCGCCGCAGGTCGTGTCCGGCGTTCCGCCAGACTATTTTTCCTCGACCGGACAGCGTTGGGGCAATCCGATCTACGATTGGGACGCGATGCGCCAGGATGGATTTAGCTGGTGGATCGCCCGAATGGCATTCGCATTGACGACGGTCGATATCGTGCGGATCGACCATTTTATCGGCTTTGCAAGGATGTGGGAAATCCCGGCGGCGGACGAGACGGCGGAGAACGGCACATGGGCGGAAGTTCCGGGCGGCGAATTGTTTTCGGCATTGAAAAACGCGCTGGGCGATCTGCCGTTTATCGCCGAGGATCTGGGCGCTATGACGCCGGAGGTCGAAAACTTGCGCGATTCGTTTGGGATTCCCGGGATGCGTATTTTGCAATACGGTTTTGGCGGCGATGCGAACGATCTTCATTTGCCGCACAATTATGTCCGAAACTGTGTTGCATATACCGGCACGCACGACAATGAGACGGCCGCGGGGTGGTACAGGTCCGCCAGTAAAAACCAGCGTCACTTGTGCCGCAGATATCTGCGGTCAAGCGGCCGCGCGGTAAACTGGGACATGATCGCAGCTTGTTTAGCCTCCATTGCGGATACGGCGGTCATACCTTTCCAGGACATTCTGGGACTGGGAAACGAGGCAAGAATGAACGTGCCGGCGGGCGGCGGGCCAAACTGGCAGTGGCGCTTGCAGGCCGGAGAACTCGGTGGCGATGTCGCCGATAAATTTCGCGAAATGACAGAAATATACGGGCGGGCTTCTCAAAAATCGTAAGTTTGCCATTTGTTTGACTTAAGGCCCGATTTCGCGTAAAACAAAGACAGATTTATATCGAAATTTCACAATACTTTCTGCTTTTCGGACAGTTGGCTTATGGCATCTAATCTGGTTTCGATCACACGGCGCGGGTTTGGGCAGACGATGCGTAAGGACAACTGGTGGGTCGCCCCCCTGCTGACCTTCATAGGGTTGGGAGCGTTTGTCGTCTACTCGACGTGGGCGGCGTTTCAGGGGGATCACTACTCGTTCGGTAATTACCTGTCACCGTTCTATTCACCCGAAATATTTGGAAATTCGCCACACGCAATGTTTGGGGCAAAGCCCGCCTGGATCCCCGCCTGGCTGCCGTTTTCGCCAGCGTTATTGATCCTGTGGGCACCCGGCGGATTTCGGTTTACCTGTTATTACTATCGAGGAGCCTATTACAAATCGATGTGGGCGGATCCGCCCGCATGTGCCGTCGGCGAACCGCGTCACAACTATCGCGGCGAGCGAAAATTCCCGCTGATAATTCAAAATATCCATCGATATTTTCTTTACCTCGCACTATTTTTCTTGCTCTTTTTGGCCCACGACGCATGGAAAGCAATGTGGTTTGCCGGTGCGGACGGCAAGGAGCATTTCGGCGTCGGCATCGGAACGCTGATACTCACGGCAAACGTCTTTTGCCTCGGAGCTTATACATTAAGCTGTCACAGTCTCCGCCATCTGGTCGGCGGCGTCTATGACGTTTTGTCGAATAAACCAATTCGAAAAGCCGCCTACGGCTGCGTGAGCGGTCTTAATAAACGGCATATGCTCTTCGCGTGGATCAGCCTGTTTGTTGTCGGATTTTCGGATGTTTATGTGCGGCTGTGCTCGATGGGCATCTTTCACGACTTTAGATTTTTTTAAGGAATATTCACCACAGAGTCACAGAGGACACAGAGTGAGTTTAAGTGGTTGAATGAAAGTTATTGTTTTCTCTGTGTCTCTGTGGTGAATTGATATAAATGGATTTTCCAACATTTGAACACGACGTACTCGTCATCGGTGCCGGTGGTGCAGGGCTTCGCGCCGCTATCGAGGCTTCCGGTGCGGGCGTTTCCGTCGGCCTCATCTGCAAGTCCCTCCTTGGCAAGGCTCACACCGTGATGGCCGAGGGAGGAATGGCGGCGGCGATGGGTCACAACGACGATCGGGACAACTGGAAGGTCCATTTTACCGACACGATGCGTGGCGGCCAGTATATCAACAACTGGCGAATGGCTGAGCTTCACGCCAAAGAAGCACCTGATCGCGTCCGCGAGCTCGAGGGCTGGGGAGCGGTGTTCGACCGGACGCCGGATGGCCGCATCAACCAGCGCAACTTTGGCGGACACCGCTATCCCCGTCTTGCCCACGTCGGCGACCGCACCGGTTTGGAACTCATACGCACGCTTCAGGACCACGGCATCCATCAGGGCATCGAGGTCTATATGGAGGTCACGGTCGTCTCGCTTCTGAAAGATGGCGACCGCGTCGTCGGCTGTCTGGCGTACGAGCGTGAGCACGGGCGCTTTCGTGTTTTCAAATGTAAAGCATTAGTGCTTGCGACCGGCGGTGTCGGACGTGCATTTAAGATCACCTCAAATTCGTGGGAAGGCACGGGCGATGGCCACGCATTGGCGTATGACGCCGGTGCAGAGCTGATCGACATGGAATTTGTTCAATTCCATCCGACTGGAATGGTCTGGCCGCCAAGTGTTCGCGGCATTCTCGTGACCGAGGGCGTTCGTGGCGAGGGTGGCATTTTGCGTAACAGCGAAGGCAAACGCTTTATGTTTGACGATATCCCGGATAACTACAAAGATCAGACCGCAGACACTCCGGAAGAAGGCTGGCGATATGTGACGGGCGATAAAAATGCCCGCCGTCCGCCGGAGCTGCTCACACGTGATCACGTTGCTCGCTGCATTATGCGCGAGGTCAAAGCCGGGCGCGGCTCACCTCACGGTGGCGTTTACCTGGATATCGCCTGGATCAAGGAAAAGATCTCGAACGCACCGGAACATATCAAGAAAAAGCTGCCATCGATGTATCACCAGTTCAAGCAGCTTGCGAATCTCGACATCACGACCACGCCGATGGAGGTCGGGCCGACGACGCATTACATCATGGGCGGCATCCGAGTTGACAGCGACACGCAGGCATCGACCGTGCCGGGGCTTTTCGCCGCCGGCGAATGCGCCGCCGGTATCAACGGAGCTAACCGTCTTGGCGGTAATTCTCTGTCCGACCTGATCGTTTTCGGAAAACGTGCCGGCGAATACGCCGCGATCTTTGCAAAGGAAAATGCGGCAGGAGCGGTAGATGACGCGGAGGTCGAGGTGAAGGCAAAAGCGGCTCTCGCACCATTTGAACGCGAAGGCGGCGAAAATCCCTATACGATCCAACACGACTTGCAGGACATGATGCAGGATCTCGTCGGCATCGTGCGTGTTGAGCACGAAATGGAACGAGCGCTTGACGGCCTCGAAGTCTTGAAAAAACGGGCCGCAAATGCGTTTGCTCCCGGCAACATCGACTTTAATCCCGGCTGGCACACAGCTCTCGATCTGCACAATCTGCTGACCGTCTCCGAGGCCATCGCGCGAGCCGCAATAGAACGCAAAGAAAGCCGCGGCGGGCAATACCGCGACGATTATCCGGCGAAAGATCCGGAGTACGCAAAATTCAATTTCTCGGTGAAAAAAGTGGATAACGGCACCATGCAGATCGCGAAAATTCCGATCCCGGAAATGCCGGCAGAGTTGAAAGCGATCATCGAGGAGATGGGGTAAGAATTTTTGCCACGAATTACACGAATAGCACGAATAATAGTGCGTTCTGATTCGTGACATTCGTGTAATTCGTGGCTAAATCTTCCTGAAGATATGAAAGCAACATTCAGCATCAGACGCGGTGGACGCGACACGGCGGAGATGGTCGATTATACGACCGATGTCACCGAGGGCATGGTCGTGCTCGACGCCGTGCATCAGATACAGGCCGAATCTGCGGGCGATCTCGCTTGCCGATGGAACTGTAAGGCCGGAAAATGCGGTTCGTGCTCGGCTGAGATCAACGGCATGCCAAAATTGATGTGCATGACGCGGCTCGACACGATCCCGCTCGATGTGCCCGTTACCATCGAGCCGATGCGGGCGTTTCCGCCGGTCAAGGACCTCATCACCGACGTTTCGTGGAACTACGAAGTCAAAAAACGCATCAAGAAATTCAGACCGCGCAAGCCTGATGCCGAGGACGGCACATGGCGAATGCAGCAAGAGGACATCGACCGCGTGCAGGAATTTCGCAAGTGCATCGAGTGTTTTCTGTGTCAGGACGTGTGCCACGTGTTGCGCGACCACGAAAAACATCAGGAATTTATCGGCCCGCGATTTCTTGTCTATACGGCGGCGCTCGAAATGCACCCGCTCGACACCGAAGATCGTACCGAGGATCTCAAAGACCTTTTCGGCATCGGCTACTGCAACATCACTAAGTGCTGCACAAAGGTCTGTCCCGAAAGTATTACGATCACGGACAATGCCATTATTCCGCTAAAGGAACGCGTGGTCGACGAGCATTACGACCCATTGAAGAAGCTCGTAAAGCTGTTTAGGAAGAAATGAGATATTCGAACGCCGATTGGCTGGAAAAACATAATCGGGGTTTGGTAAGATACTTGTTTTTCGATGGCGTCCTGATCATGGGCGGTCCTTTCGCGGTGGTAATGCAGGTCGTCGGTTACTTTTTCTTACGCGACGAAGGTCAGGGGTTTGGCGAATATTTTAGTGCATCGAGGACGTGGATGACTTTTTTTCTCCACGCCACGCTTTTCGGGCTTATAATGGGTTTCATTAATTGGTGGCGCCACGAAAGAGCGTTCATCGCCCCGAATGATAACGGTGAGAAAAAAGCCTGACCGCAGAGAGTTAACTGCTATGTTCGAGCTAAAACCATTACATCAGGAAGCGATACCTGCCGCCCTCGAAAAAGCAAATCGCTACCGTCTGCTTAATGAACCCGGCGCCGCCGAGAGTATATATCTCGACATTCTCGCCATTGAGCCTGACAACCAAGATGCCCTAATTAATATTGTCCTCGCAATGAGCGACCGTTTTGGCAAGGATTACGCAGTTGGAGACGCCCGCGTGACCGAATATCTGATGCGGATACGCGGTGATTACGAGCGTACATACTACACAGGCATCATGTACGAGCGTCGTGCAAAAGCAATCTTGGGAAAGAACGGCGTCGGGGCGTATGAGATGTTTCGCCAGGCGATGGATTGCTTTGAAACCGCCGAAGCCATGCGCCCCGTCGGCAATGATGACGCAATTCTGAGATGGAACGGCTGTGCCCGAATCATCACGCGAAACAACCTCGAACCGCGCGAGATGGGACACGATTTCCTCGAATAATGACCGATCAACCACGCACCAGACTGGGCGTCGAACGCCTGCTCGATGAAAAAATAGAATTAATTCGTGGCCTTCGCGTCGGACTAGTCTGTAATCAGGCGTCCGTTTTGCCGAATTTGCGGCACCTCGCGGACGTGTTTGAGGAACAAACGGCGTTCGAGTTGACGACGCTTTTCGGGCCGCAGCACGGCATACGCGGTGACGTTCAGGACAACATGATCGAGACCGCCCACGCAACCGACGCCCGCACGGGCAAGCCGATCTACTCGCTCTACAGCGAAACGCGCGAGCCGACCGAGGAAATGCTGGCGGATCTCGATGTGATCGTCGTCGATTTACAGGATGTCGGCTGCCGCATCTACACGTTTGTTTACACAATGGCAAACTGCATGAGAGCGGCCAAAAAGTTTGGCAAAAAGGTCATCGTCTGCGACCGGCCAAATCCGATCGGCGGTGTCCATGTCGAGGGCAACGTGACCGAGACGGCGTTTACGTCGTTCGTCGGGCAATTTGAGATCCCGACGCGGCACGGCATGACGTGTGGCGAGCTTGCCAGGATGTTCAACGAGCATTTTGGCATCGGCTGCGACCTTGAGGTCGTGACGATGGACGGCTGGAGCCGCGATATGTGGGGCGACGCGACCGGTTTGCCGTGGATTTTGCCATCGCCGAATATCCCGACCGTCGATACCTGCGTCGTATTTCCTGCTACCGTCCATATCGAGGGCACCGAGCTTTCTGAAGGACGCGGCACGACGAAACCTTTTGAAATCAATGGGGCACCGTTCATCGATCCGTATGTCTGGGTTGCCGAACTCGATAAATTTAACTTCCCCGGTGTCGCGTTTCGCCATAATTTCTTTCGCCCGACATTTCAAAAATGGGGCGGTAAAACCTGCTGCGGCGTCCAAATCCACGTCACCGACCGTGAAGCCTTCACGCCCGTGATCGTCGGCATTGCGATGGTCAAAACCGCCTACGACCTCTACACCGAGTATTTTCAGTGGAAACAAACGGCCTACGAATACGTTTTTGACAAGAATCCGTTTGATGTTGTCTGTGGTACCGACAAGATAAGAATACAAATCGAGAGCGGCGTCTCACTAGCAGAGATCGAAGCAGATTGGGGAGCAGGTTTGACGGATTTTAAGGCGATTAGGGAACCGTTCCTGCTTTATTAAATTATCCGCCGCTGACGGCGTTAAAAATGTGAATTTCGTTCGTCTTTATCGCCGTCTGTAAACCCTTTAGACGCTTCACATCATCGCTTCCGACAAAGATATTCACATGCTGACGAATCTCGCCGGTCTCCGTCAAAACACGATCGCGGAGCCGCAAATGCCGCTGCCAGAGCGAATCGAGCACATCGCCCACGGTTGCGTATTCGCCCGGTAGAGCGATCTCGGTCTCGCCGCCGGAGAACGGCTTGAGGTAACCACTTAAATGAACAGTTACGGCCATACAATTTCTCTTTTTAACTTTGCGTCTCTGCGTCTTTGCGGGAAATTCAATCCCCCGCAGAGCCGCAAAGTCGCAGAGGGGAACTAAGCCAAGGAATACGCCTTAACGCAGCAGATCTCCGGTAAGGATCCCTCGATCATCTTCCACGAATCACCGTCGTCGCCCGAGCCAAAGAGCTTGCCGTTCTTTGTCCCGAAAAAGATATTATCGCCAACCGATCCGACCGCATCGCGAAGAATGACCTCGTAGGCATTCTTTTGCGGCAGGCCTTTGGCGAGCGGCTCCCAAGATTTGCCCTCGTCGCGGCTGCGATAGACGCGGAGTTTGCCATCGCAGGTGTAACGCTTGCCGTCCGAATCGAGCGGCACGATAAAGAC
>JAYVDQ010000307.1:0-4225 GCA_043749325.1 Chloracidobacterium sp.
CCGTTAACTCGCGAGCCTCGGAATCGGCCTGATCCAATACCTCATCAACCAGATCTTCTTCAAACAGCTTCATCAGCTTCCTCAAAACACTAGATTTGAGTGGTTTGGGATATCCTTTAAACGCGTGAATTATTTGTTCCTGAGTCATCATGGTCATAACCTCAATTCTGCTATTGTAGCACCATTTCCGCCTTGGTTGGACGGGGCGAAGCCGAACTTTGACACGTGCGGATGGCCCTTTAGAAAGTGGTGAACGTAATTTTTTAACGCTCCGGTGCCGAAGCCGTGGATGATCCGCACGCGGGGGAGCGAGGCCATGTAGGCTTCATCGAGAAAGCGGTCGATCTCGTATTCGGCGTCGGCGGTGGTTTTGCCAATCAGGTTGAGTTCCATGTCGGCGTCTTCGGAATCTATTGGACGATATACTGACGACACTGCTTTTTGCTCGCCGGTTTTGGGCTGTTCGTCGGGTATTCGTAGATCGGCGATCTTTTCGCGGAGGTGCATGCCGCCGACGAGGATCTGGGCGACGTCGTTGTCTATGCGTTCAACGGTGCCGATGTTGCCGAATGATGTGACGACTTTAGATCCGATTGAAATGACTGTATCAGCAACATTATCTCTATCGTGAGAGATAACTTGACCGCTTCGGAACCCAGTCGCTACCGCTCCCGGTTCTGACTTCCTCGAGACTTTCGCCGTGACCGCACGGTTGAGTTCGGCTTTGCGGGAGAGGCGTTCTTTGTCGAGTTTGTTCTTTAGTGCCTTATCTTCGAGCGCCTGCACGAAGGCCTTTGACTGTCGGTCAAATTCGTCGATCGCCGTGGCAAGCTCACCCTCAAATTCCTTTTGACGTGTCTTTTCTTTCTTGACGGCATCGATCTCGAGATTGGCGTATTTCATCGCGACGGCTTTGCGTTCCTCTTCGAGGGCGACGCGGAGGTCGGTTGCGATCTTGGTCTCTGTTTGCAGTTTTTTTAGGTAATTTTCGGCTTCCTGGGCTGAAATATCGAGGTTTTCGCGGGCAGCATCGATTACACCTTGCTCGATGCCGAAACGCCGTGCGATCTCGATACCCGATGAAGCTCCGGCCAGACCGAGGAGCAATTTATATGTGGGTTGCAGCGTTTTTTCGTCAAACTCGACCGAGGCGTTGATAACGCTCTCATCATTGGCGGCGTACATTTTCAGGCCGCGATAGTGGGTCGAGGCAATGAGCTGGGCACTTTTGCGGCGGAAATGATCGACGATCGCGACGCCAAGCGCCGAGCCTTCTTCGGGGTCGGTGCCGGTGCCGGCCTCGTCAAGCAGGACGAGCGACGGCGGCACGCATTCGCGGATCATCGATGCAATGTTCGACATGTGCGAGGAGAAGGTCGAGAGATTGGCCGACAGCGATTGGTGATCGCCGATATCGGCGAGAATCGAGCGGTAAAAGGGGATTTTCGCTGCCGTTGCCGGGACCGGAAGGCCTGAGATCGCCATCAGACTCAGCAATCCAGCGGTTTTCAGGACGACGGTCTTGCCGCCGGCGTTGGCCCCGGAGATGATCATGACGGAACGTTCTTTGGTTAGGGTGAAAGAGCTTGGGACGATCTCCGGGGAATCAGGCTTATTGTTGCCCGACGAGAGAACCACCCCGTCAGCGGAAGCCGCTGCAACCTTGCTCCTCGCGTGAGGAGGGGAGCCTGTTTTACCAGCCTTTGCGTCTTTGCGACTTTGCGTTGAAATATTTCTTAAGTTTTCTTCGAGCAGCGGATGCCGGGCGTCGACGAGTTCCAGGGTTTCGTCGTCGGTGACCTCAGGTACGACGGCGTTAAATTTGCGGGCGAATTCGACTTTGGCTTTTATGAAGTCGAGATCGGCGACGGCGTTAACGGACATTTCGACAGCCGGGAGCTGTTCGCGAAGCTCCTCTGTCAACGCGAATAATATCCGGGCGACCTCGCGTTCCTCCTTGCCTTTTAGGTTTTGGAGTTCGTTATTGGCCTCGATGGCTTCGAGCGGTTCGACAAATACGGTCGAACCGCTCGAAGAAAATCCGTGGGCCACGCCGGCGACACGTCCACGAAAATCGGTCTTTACAGGGATTACGAATCTGTCATTCCGGATGGTGACGATCTCGTCCTGGATCGCGGTTCCGGCGGTACGCATCGCGGATTCGAGCGATTTGGTAAGGCGTGTCCGCCCACTCGCGATCTCGCGGCGTAATTTTGCGAGTTCCGGCGATGCCGAATCGTCTATCTCGCCACCCGGCAGGAGCTTTTTGTTGATCTGATTGATGACCGCGAGCAGCGACGGCGGAATGTTTTCGACGAGCCGCCAGAGTGTCGGGGCAAATTCCTTTTCCGGTTGGATCGCCGAACGGACAAACAAAGCTTGATTGCAGACACGCGAGATCTCGAGCATCAGATTTGGCTCAAGCGAGGCGTTTTGGATCTTGAGGATCGTGACCGCATCGGACGGATCTCCGAGGCCGCTAAACGACCATGTGACCTGCTTTTCTTCGTTAAGGGCGATGGTTTCAGTGATCGCCGAGAGAGCTTCGTCGAGTTCACGGCGGTTTGCGAGCGGCCGCAGAAGCGCAAATCGATCAACGCCCATTGGTGTCTGGGCGTTGCGGCTGATCAGCTCAAGCAGCCGGGCGTATTCTAATGTTTCGAGCGAATAACTCACAAAATTTAATGAAACCACAGATAAACACAGATGGACACAGATATAGGAATTGAAAAATTAGATTTTTAATCTGTGTTTATCTGTGTCCATCTGTGGTTAATTTCCTAACTTATCTCGACACCTTTCCAAAACGCGATGCACCCTTTGATATTCTTGGCGTCGTCTTTTGTCTCAGGGTAATACCACGCCGCATCTTTATTTGTGTCACCATTTACGGTGATGTCGTAATATCTCGCCGTGCCTTTCCAGCCGCAGACGGTATGCGTCTCGGATGGTGAAAAACACTCTTTTTTGATCGAATCGGCGGGAAAATAATGATTTCCTTCGACTACGACCGTTTCATTGCTTTCGGCGATGGTTTCGCCGTTCCATGTTGCTTTCATATTTTATAAGAATCTATCTCGTACATCCGGCGTTGGCAGCATACATGCGTCTTGTCTGCCAAATAATCGGTAGCGGTTTTTTGCAAAAAGCCGGTATGCCCAATCGCGGATGAATGCCGGGACAATAATAAAAACATACGCGAGCGACCAGATGCCACCTAAGGCTTTTGCGACCCGCAGACCAGCTGTCGAATGCGTATATGCTTTGTCGTTTTCGACCAAAATTATCGAATCGACATCTTTGCCGATGCCATATTTCGCACTTAATTCTTGCCCGATCTCCGATTGCAGCGGGGCAAACTTAAACTTTTTTTCGCCGTCGTTGCGAATGATAAAGTTGACTGCGCCATTGCAAAAATTGCATACGCCATCGAAAAGTACGACCGGGCTCATAGAAAAAGTTTACCGCAATTTACGTCCGGGGCTTAATCGGTGACATATTAAAAATTACAGGATGGATTTCGGATAGATTGGTTTTGTGGAGGCGGATAAACTCGGAGACATGATGAAGAGAGGGATCACGCAACAGGGAACGGCGGATTGGCGTTGGCGGGCGGTCGAGACCAAGAATCGCGAATTCGACGGCGTATTTTACTTCGGCGTACAGACGACCGGTATATTTTGCCGGCCTTCGTGTTCGTCAAGACCACCCAAAAGGCGGAATGTGAGCTTTTTCATCACACCGGCGGAGGCCGAAACCGCGGGTTTTCGGGCATGCCTTCGCTGCAAACCAAAAAACGAATACGAACCGGGAGCCAGAGCGTTGTTAATTCAAAAGGCGTTCGAACTTTTGAGGTCGGACGAGATCGAGATACCGACTATCGATGAGTTAAGCACTCAGCTAGATGTCAGCACGGGGCATTTACAAAAGACATTTAAGGCCGTGCTCGGCCTTTCACCAAAGGAGGTTGTGGACATGATGCGAATGGAAAATTTTAAGGAAAATGTAAGAGAAACCGACGTTACGACGTCGCTGTATGAAAGCGATTTCGGCTCGAGCCGGGCATTGTACGAAAAGGCGGGCGAACGCCTCGGGATGACGCCGGCGACATATAAAAAGGGCGGAAAAAATATGAAGATCAATTACACAATTGTCGATTCGCGGCTCGGTAAACTGATGGTTGCTGCGACCGAAAAAGGGATCTGCTCGGTCAGTTTTGGCGACA
>JAYVDQ010000308.1:0-11978 GCA_043749325.1 Chloracidobacterium sp.
GTCTTCGACCAGCATATGTAGCGGCGTGTCGTCCATTTCGGTGACATTCGGCAGCAGCAGAGCCATTGTTTCGGCACTGTCGCCAACAGTGTCACGCGATTCCAAGAAGAGCCATTCGGGAATGCCGGACAGCTCGAGCGACCATTTACGCAGCTTTTTCGAAGGCACGATCTGCCGGGGCTTCCTCCCCGACAAAAAATACAACGCCCACGCCGCATCGTGCGGATCAGCGCGCTCGAAATAAAACCGCATCGCCTCGACCTTTTCATTGGTCTTGTTGGTTTGGTCAAGCTGGACGTAGAGTTCGGTGAAAAGCTTCATTTCTGGCCTGACTGCTCTTCGATCATATCGGCAGCGTCGTCATCGCCGATGAATTGGGTTTTGAGCGGAACGGCGTTCATACCGGTTTCGTTTAGCCATCGGACTAGTTCCGAAGCAAATCCGTGCGTGACGTAAACGGTGTCAGCCTGGGTCGCGCGAATCGCGGTTTGCAGCTCGGGCCAATCGGCATGATCACTCAATACAAATCCCCGGTCGACGGCTCGCTGCCGTCTCGCTCCGCGGACCATCATCCAACCCGATGCAAACCCGGTAGATTGCGCGCCAAATCTTCGCAGCCAAGTCGACGCCTGGGCCGACGGCGGGGCGACGATCAGAGAACCCGCAAATTCCTTTTTATTTGTCACGCCCCCGGCGTAAGTCGTGGGCGGCAGCTCGACGCCGGCGTCGCGGTAAACCTGTGTGAGCCGCTCGACCGCGCCGTGGGTAAATATGGGGCCGTTTGTGCGGTCAATTCCATTCAATACTCTTTGCGCTTTGCCAAGCGAGTACGCAAATATGACAGATGCCTTGCCGCGTTCCCGGTTTCGCCGCCACCACTCGTTGATCTCTGAAAAGATAGCTTCCGGCTGCGGCCATCTGTAGATAGGCAGGCCGAAAGTCGCCTCGGTAATAAAATAATTACATTTTACCGGCTCGAATGCGGCACACGTCGGATCCGGTGTAAGTTTGTAATCCCCCGAAGTGACCCAAACTTCGCCCTTGTACTCGACGCGAACCTGTGCCGAACCAAGTATATGGCCCGCCGGGTGAAAGGAAATTTTGACACCGTTCATCGACGTCACGGCGCCATATTTTTGATTGGTAATTACCGCTTCGGGGTCGAGGCGAATGCGGGCGAGGGCTTCGCATTCGGATACAACTAAATAGCTGCCGTTTCCCCGATATGCGTGGTCGGCGTGAGCGTGAGTAAGAATGGCTTTATCTACAGGCAGCCACGGGTCGATATAGAAACCCCCTTGTTTACAATACAAGCCCCGTTTCGTCAGCGATATCAAAGAGCCTCTCTTCATACGATTATTTTACTTAAATTCCGATTGTGGTCCGTCACTTGCCAGACATAATTAGTGTTTTGGTTGATAATTGAACCGGAACGCGCCAAGATATTTTCGGATATTCGATTTACGTCTATGAAATTCAAACTCAGTGTACTGATATTATTGTCAAGCACTTTATGGGCGGCTGCACAAAGCGACCTGCAGAAACTCGTGGACACCGAACACGGGTTTGCCCGGGTTGCGTCTGAACAGGGAACGCGAGCTGCATTTCTCGCTAATATGGCTGACGATGCTCTCGTTTTCAATCCTGACAGGACAGTCGCGAAACCGCTTTGGAATGCCCGCCCCGACACACCGAGTCTGCTCTCGTGGGCCCCGAATTATGCTGATGTTTCGTCGAATGGGATGATCGGTTACACAACCGGAAACTGGGAGTTCAGGCAAAAGGGTAAAAATGACGCACCGACAGGCTTTGGGGAATTCATAACGGTTTGGGTGCGGCAGCCTGAGGGCAAATACAAGTTTGTGGTCGATATCGGCGTCGGCCACGACAAACCCGCTAAGTTCTCCACTGAGTACACGACTTCCGGGGAAAAGGTAAAGGACAAAAACGAAAACAACTCATCACCCGCTGATGTGTCGAACGGTTTCCTTCAAACTGGAGAAGAACAGGGCTTGGCTAAGGCCTACAGCGTCTTCGCAGGTGACGAGATCCGTATGTTTCGCGAAGGAAAAGCCCCGATAATTGGTAGGAAAGAAGTACAAGCTGCTCTTAAGAGAATCACTGGTACCGTGCGGTTCGCCAGAAAGAGCACCTTTGTCGGCTCGGGTGATATTTCTTTTAATTTGGGCACGTACACGATGTCCGAGGGCGGAAAGGTCACGGAAAAAGGTAATTCGCTACAGATCTGGAAATTGATCCACGGCAAATGGCAAATCGTTCTCGACATCCTCAAGCCGGTGCCAGCGAAATAGATGCCAGTCAAATCATCCTGTGACAAATAATTACGAGAAAGTCATCGAGATCCTAAAGCTGGAATCCGCGGCGATCGACCGTGCGGCGGTTAATCTTGATCGATCAAGCGTCGAATCCGCCTTGGATATCCTCGGTTCGTGTAAAGGCAAGGTCATTGTCTGCGGTGTCGGCAAATCCGGTGTGATTGGACAAAAGATCGCACAGACGCTGACCAGCACGGGGACGGTCTCGGTTTTTGTAAACCCCTCGGACGCCTTACACGGCGGTCTTGGCGTGGTGGCAGGCGGTGACGTGGTGATAGCTCTAAGCAATTCGGGGGAGACCGACGAAATGCTTACGATACTGCCGACATTTCGGCAGCGCGGCATCGCGATCATAGCGATTGTGGGGAATCTTGAATCGACACTTGCACGCCAGTCCGACGCCGTTCTGGATGCTTCGGTCGACAAGGAAGCATGCCCGTTAAATCTGGCACCGACCACCTCGACGACCGTGGCGTTGGCGATCGGCGACGCGTTGGCGATGGCCCTGATGGACGCAAAAGGTTTGACAGCCGAGGATTTTGCGGCCAATCATCCGGCCGGCCGTCTTGGCAAAAGACTGACGCTCGCCGTCAGCGACCTAATGCACGAGAGCCCGAATGTGGCGCTAAGTGCAAATTGGCTCGACGTTGTAAAAGCTATATCAAAAAATGCTCTCGGGGCTGTCAACGTGATAGATGATGGTTCAAAATTGCTCGGCATTATCACTGACGGTGACTTGCGCCGGACGATCGAAAGCACGTCGCCTGACATGTTTCCGTCCTTAACCGCCGCAAATATGATGACCGCCGCCCCGATCGCGTCCTCGCCGGAGATGCTGGCATTCGACGCTCTGCGGCTAATGGAGGACCGGCCGTCACAGATATCGGTTTTGCCGGTCGTCGATGCGGATGGC
Source organism: Chloracidobacterium sp. (assembly GCA_043749325.1). Lineage (GTDB taxonomy): Bacteria > Acidobacteriota > Blastocatellia > Pyrinomonadales > Pyrinomonadaceae > OLB17. The sequence goes on from JAYVDQ010000308.1 coordinate 3,250, forward strand.
GTTTGCGTGGGCTTGCTGAGGCTGCATGATGTGGTGAGGAGTGGGCTATGACGGTTGATCCAGCAATGTTATTGCCGATTCGGATACTTCATGACTTTACGGGCCGGTTAGAAACGCTCCAAATCCCCTACATGCTTACGGGCAGTATGTCGATGTTTCAATATTCCGCCTACAGGATGACTGCGGATATTGATATAGTTTTGGAATTGCAATCGCGGCATGGCCAAATTCTAATTGCCAATTTGGAACCAGACTATGTTATTCCTCACAACTCGATGATGCGGGCAATTGCATCAAAAAGAATGTTCAACGTGATTCATCAGGAAACAGCCTTTAAGATCGATTGTGTTTTGCTTAAGTCAACGCCTTTTCAAAAGTCTGCATTCAATCGCCGCCGTAAAGTCGATTTTCATGGCAGGGAAATAGATATAATAGCGGCCGAAGATTTGATATTATCGAAATTATTATGGGCCGCAGATTCTAAGTCTGAAAAACAGTTGACCGATGTAAAGAATTTGATGAGAAACCAAGTCGATGAATCTTACATCGAATCCTGGACGAGTAAACTTGATGTAAAAGAAGCTTACGATCGATGTCGCAGTGAGATTGAATTATGAATGACACATCGCACGAAATGGAGCAGAGACAGTTTGAGATAATGATGAGTCTGGGCTCAAAAAGAAGGATCGAGTTAGCTTGCGAAATGTATATGGCCGCGCGAGTATCTATTTTCGCATCTCTTCCACCGAATCTTTCCGAAAAAGCTCGGAATAGGGCATTCATCGATAAAATGTACGGTCGAAAGTTTTCCGGAGAATTTTTCAGGGACGGGGACGAATGATGTATAGACAAGCCTTTGCCGCCGGGTTGGCGGTTTTTTTGTTATTCACGGCGGCGAACGCACAAAAGGCCGACGTTACGATCAGCCTTAACGAGAGCTTTTTTGACGTGTTGCTTGATTCCGTATTCAAGAATTTCGACCCGCCGTCATTTCCGATCGTTGAAAATAAGTCTTCCGGGTGCGATGAATCTATAAGAATTCTGCGCGAGATTAACGGCGTCCGCACCGCTGTGCGTTTTCGCGACGGCAAGATCCGTTTGCCGCTCGCGTTTTCGGGAAATTACGCCCCGCCGTTTGTCGGCTGTGTCGACTTTGCGGGCTGGGCCGATGCCAATATCGATCTTGAATTTGACCAAAATGGCCAAAGACTTGTGGGCAGGGCGAAAGTAGCAAACGTAAATCTCAACGGAATGGGCGGCGTCGGAAGCGGTTTGATGGCGAAGTTAATTCAAAGCTCTATAGACAAAAAACTTAATCCTATCGAGATCCTTACGTTCGACAAGATCTCATTTGGTGTCCCCGTCCAAAAGTCGGGAAATCTGCGTATGAAAGCCGTCGGCGTGCGGCCGGAGATCGGCACCGGCGTAATCAATATCCATATCGATTACGAATTTCTCAAGAACTAAATCAACGCGGCGGCCGATACCAATAGTCGGTCAGGCTGGGAATGTCGTCCTGCCTAGTAAACACGCTCATGCCTTTTCTTATCAGAATTCCCATGCTCCTGGCAAGCATCGGAAAATAATGCCAATCGCCATTCTCGTCAAATTTCCGTGTGCAGCCTAGAGCCTTTACCCCGGAAAGCCGTGTCAAATGCTGCCGTTTGGCTTTGCCGTGCCGTTTCAACGCGTGAAGAAAGGTAACGTCCTCGGCAAAATAGAGTTCCTCGTTGTAACCACCGACAGCGTCAAAATCTGTGCGGCGGCAGAAAACCACCCCAGTGTCCATACCCGTCAGCCAAAGCATCGGGAGCATCATCAAATAGGTCGCCATGAGACCTACCGAGCGGCGTTCCAGGAATACACCAGTTGCACCGGCAACAACGTTATCTTTATTGATAGCGTCATCAATCTTATGGAAAGTGGCTGGATGCAGAGCGGAATCCGCATCAATAAAACAAAGTATCTCACCATTTGAAACTTTGGCCCCACCGTTTCTCGCGGCGGCGATGCGGCGTTTTGTAACGGTGACTACGCGGCAGCCCATTGATTCGGCGGCGGCTCGGGTGCCGTCCGTTGAAAGATTATCGGCGACGATTACCTCGACCTGGTGGCGGCCATAATTCGTAGCCGCGACTTCGATCGAATTGAGCAGTCTTGGCAGCAGCAGGGCTTCGTTATAAGCGGGAATAACAACTGAAAATCGAGGGTTCATTGGCAAGATAGGAAACGGAAAAGGAAGTCAGAAAGTAACGGCAAAATAGTCGCCCTTACTTTAAAGATAGCAGTATGTAATCCCTACGGGCAATGATTTTTTTGAGGGCGGTCACATCTACCTACTCGTTGAGCTAATTGAGAATAGAAAGATAGGCTTTCCATGGGCCGACGTTTTCGGAGTATTTCGCGGCTAAATACTTTACGACTTGTTGAATGTGATTCAGGTCATGGACCACCCAGGTAGAAAGAAGCTGTTCCAAGGTCACAACCCCAAGCTCCGGGTGCATTCCTTTGAGAGCAAGCTGACCGCGTGTCAGTTGCCAGCGGACAAGCTTTTCCATGTTTGTATTGCGAAGATGGGCAAATTCCGTAAGAAGATCTTCGAGAGTTTTCCCGCGCGACCTCTCAAATTGGGCGAGCCGGTCATAAGGAGTAAATATCCGATTTTCACCCTGAGCCAGAATAATTTTCGCTCGCGGCATCCAATCGGTTTCCTCACCGTGGATCAAATGGCCGACAACGTCATAAGGACTCCATTCTTCTTTATCGCCGGCGCTCGCGGTCCACTCGGGCGACAGGCAGTCAAGCATGCGGCTCAGCGTGTATGGCGTTTGCTGCAGTATTTCGACGGACTTTACAATGTCGAAAGGTAATATTGGGGACATAGGGTTTAGTTAGCATTAGGAAAATAGCTCTAAGTTACCACGCAATGCCATAATCGTCGCCGTGGTTGCTCGAACCGCCCCACATCGTACCGTGCTCGCGGTCGAGGAAGATCGCGTTGATCGGCCCTGATGTCCGCTCCTCAAAGGTCAGCGTGTATCCCATTTTTACAAGCTCGTCACGAACGCTTTGCGGCGTCGAGATGGCAAGTAAAAGGCGTCCGGGACGCGTCTCGTGTGCTCCGAACGAACTTCGCATCTGGAAGCTGTTGATATTCGGGGCCTCGGTCGCACGCTGGACGTTCATGCCGAATTCGACGGTGTTCAGGAAGAACTGTAAAAGATTTTGGTCCTGGCTGTCGCCGCCCTGGACAGAGAAACAAAGGTAAGGTTTTCCGCCTTTGAGAGCCAGAGTCGGTGTGAGTGTCACACGCGGGTGTCTGCCTGGCTCGATCACGTTGTACGGGCCGTCAGCCGCATCCGTAACAAAACTCTGTGCCCTCTGGCTTAAACCCACGCCCGTGTGTCCGGCAATGACCGCCGGTATCCAGCCGCCGCTTGGTGTCACGCTGACGACCCAACCTTCTGCATCCGAAGCCTCGACCGAAGTCGTGCCGCCATAAAACGACCTATCTTGCGGAAAGCTGTCGGCCAGCTCCTCTCTGAGCATCATTTGCCTGACCTCAGCCTCGCTGCCGGGCTGTGGAGCCTGTGTCTGCGTCGTTGAAGGCACGACCTTCCATTTATCAAGCAGATCGGCGAATGGATTTGCCGTGTTCTTAAATTTGTACGGGTCGCCGGGTTTCACCGTCGGGTCGTTGCGGTCGGGGTTGATCAGCTTTGCACGCTCCTTTGCGTACTCCTTAGACAAGAGCGTACTGACGGGTGCGACCTGATTGGCATACGTGTCACCGTAGTAAAAATCACGGTCGGCAAAGGCCAGGTTCATCGCCTGATAGAGAGTGTGGATGTACTTCGGCGAGTTGTAGCCCATCGATTTGAGATCGTAGTTTTCGAGGATGTTGAGTGCCTGCAGCATCGCCGGCCCCTGCGTCCAGACGTTGAGCTTATAGACGTCGATGCCCTTGTAGCTGGTCGAAACCGGCTCCTCGATATGCACCTGCCAACGGGCCAGGTCGTCCATGGTGATCAGGCCGCCCTCTTCCTGCGTACCCCGGACAAACTCCTTAGCGATGTCGCCCTTGTAAAAGCGTACATACGCCGCCATGATCGCCTGCTTGCGGTTCTTGCCCGCTTTAAGTGCGGTCTGCTCGGCCTCGACCAGCTTTCTCAAGGTCGCCGCCAAATCAGGCTGGCGAAAGATCTCACCGGCGACGGGGCCTTCGCGTTTTTCGCCCGTATGCGGCAGCATTACCACCGTCGAATATTTCCACTTTTTGAGCCACGATTTCTGCCGCTCGATGACACCCGCCGTCTCGGCGTCCATCGCATAGCCATCGGCCATCTCGATCGCGGGTTCGAGGATGTCCTTGAGGCTCAGCTTTCCGTATTCGGCGAGCATCGTCATAATGCCGCCCGGTGTGCCGGGTGTAACAGCGGCGAGCGGGCCGTATTCGGGCGGGTTCTTCATGCCCTTTGACTTATAAAACGCTGCTGTCGCTCCCGTTGGGGCCACGCCTAAGGCATTTATTCCAATGACCTTACCGGTGTGTGGATTGTAGATCAGGGCCTGGGTCTCACCGCCCCAACTCAAAGTGTCCCACATGGTCGAGGTCGCCGCGATCATCGCGCAGGCCGCATCAACGGCGTTTCCGCCTTTCGAGAAGATCATCGCCCCGGCGGTCGCCGCGATCGGCTTGCCCGTAACGGCAACCCAATGCCGCCCGTAGAGCACCGGTTTCTGTGTGCGTTGGCTAAACGTATCATTTGGCATAAACAGGTTAATTATTATGAGAAAAAAAGCTGCAAATTTGAAACTCGGGTGCTCTCTCACATTGTCCTCCACTAATTAAGTTGAATCGAAATATTGCTTAGAAAATATCACATAACCCGGGTTTCGCGACACCGGAGGAATGGATTGAAAATTCCGGCGTTTGTAAGCTGGATGCCATAAAAGTAGAATCTAACCTTATGTCAGCTCCGCTCGTTGCCATTATCGGCCGGCCAAACGTAGGCAAATCAACACTTTTCAATCGTCTCTGCGGCAGCCGCAAGGCGATCGTCGGCGATGAACCGGGCATCACGCGCGACCGGATGTTTGGCGAGGTCGAGTGGAAAGCCAAAACATTCCGGCTCGTCGATACGGGCGGCATCGTACCGGATGACGATGCGATCATCCCGTCGAATATTTTCAAGCAGGCATCCCACGCGATTGACGAATCGGTCGCCATCATCTGGGTACTCGATTCGCGTGCCGGTGTCACACCGCTTGACGAAGAACTGGGCGTATTGCTGAGAAACACTGGCAAACCCGTCATAATCGCCGCCAATAAGGTCGAGTCGAAAACGGTTGAGAATGAGGCTGGTGAATTCTACAAATTCGGGTTCGAAATGTCGCCCATCTCCGCCGAACACGGCACCGGCATCGGCGATCTCCTTGACATGGTTTTCGATCATCTGACTTTCGACGACGAAGCTGAGGAAGAAAAGAAATCCGAAATAAAACTCGCGATCATCGGCCGTCCGAATGTCGGCAAATCCTCGCTGCTCAATCAGATCCTTGGCGAGGAGCGCGTGATCGTTTCGCCGATCGCCGGTACGACGCGAGATGCTATTGACACGCATTTGACAGTCGATGGGCAAGACTATCTGCTGATCGACACCGCCGGTATCCGCCGAAAAGGGAAGACGAGCGAAATGGCGGAAAAACTTTCGGTTATCATGGCTAGAAAGGCGCTCGAACGCGCCGATGTCGCCATTATGATCATCGACGCGGTAGAGGGTGTCACTAATCTCGATGCCAATATCGCCGGGTATGCGCTCGATTCGGGTTGTTCGATAATTCTCGCCGTAAATAAATGGGACGCGCTAGAGGAGAAAGAAACCAATACTATCTACGAGTTTGAGCGATCTTTGCGAATGGCAATGAAATTTCTGGATTGGGCCCCCATCGTGACGATCTCGGCGTTGACCGGCCAGCGAGTCAAAAATATATTGCCGCTCGTCGCCCGGGCGAACGAGGCTCGAAATCTTCGTATTCAGACCTCGATGCTCAACCGCTTTTTCGAGGGTGCGGTCACGCAGCCCAAGGGCGGAGCTGCGCCGGCACCGGTCAAAGGCGGATTTTCGCGGCTCAAGGTGCAGTTTATCACGCAGGCCGGGCTGCGGCCGCCGCTGTTTATTCTATTTACATCGGGCGGCAAGGGCGGATTGCACTTCTCTTATACGCGATATATCGAGAACCGTCTTCGCGAGGAGTTTAGCTTTTTTGCAACGCCCATCAGGTTGGTCGAGCGGCATAAAACTAAGAAAAAATAAGGTGGGCGGTAATCTCCTTTTTCCCCGGAAGTGGAAAAATTAAATGCCGTCCGATAAAATTACGCTGGATGGAAGTTTCTTTATTAATAGTTAGGCTCGCACTCGTCGCGGTATTTGGCGTCGCTGGAATAGCTAAGCTGTTCGATCCTGCCGGATCGGAAAAGGCTTTTGGAGATTTTGGCTTGCCTAAGTTTTTGGCCAGGCCGATGGTCTATATACTTCCGGCTTTTGAATTAGCCATTGCCGGAATGCTCCTGTTTGTAACGACGTCATGGATCGGAGCGGTCGGAGCGGCGGGGCTTTTTGTGATCTTCACGACGGGGATGCTCTATCAAATGGCAAAGGGCAACGCCCCCGATTGTCATTGTTTCGGTCAGATTAATAGCGAACCCGTCGGAGTGACTAGCGTTTTGCGAAATGTGGCGTTTCTTATTTTAGCGGCGTTTCTCGTTTTACAAGGCCGAACCGCCCAGGGGTTGAGTCTAGTAAATTCAAATCAGGACATTTTGCAATTTGTGATCGGCATCGCGGTGGTAGTGCTGCTTCTGGCGGCGGTACTTTTTTTAAGGAAGATATCTGAACAGCAAACACAGATAATGCGACGAATCGAGCTAATGGAGCTGGTAGCCCGGGACGGCGGAGCGGTCGAACGCGAACACGCCGGCCATCCGAACGAAGGAATGCCTATTGGGGCCGTCGTTCCGGAGTTTGAATTGCCTGATCTGAATGGAGAAACAGTCTCGCTGACAACTCTGCGGGCCGAGAAATTGCCCGTTTTGTTTTTGTTTGTCGGCCCAACCTGCAATCCCTGCAAAGCCCTTGTTCCCGAATTTGATGCCTGGCAACAGGAGCTCGCGGGCAAGATTAACCTGGTGTTTATTAGCAGCGGGGATGCGGCCGAGAATCGGGAAAAATTTGACGGCAATGCGTCCAAGGTTATATTGCTACAGAAAGATCGCGAAGTTACTGATCTGCTCCGGGCCAAATGGACGCCGACGGCGTTGTTGATGGATGGCGACGGACGGATCGCGAGCCATGCCGCAGCCGGTGACACTGCAATTCGAGAGCTGGTACAAAAACTTATCACTACGGATATGGGTCGTGAATTTTCATACTTTACGAACACAAACGGCCACTCTCATTCTTCGATCAAGATCGGCGAAGACGTTCCCGAAGTTTCTGTCGCCGATCTGACCGGCAAAACGATTCGCACGGATTTTTTCAAGGGAAAACCGACGCTGGTTACTTTCTGGAGCACGACGTGCCCGTTCTGCGTAAACATGCTGGAAGATCTTCGTACATGGGACTCGACGAAAGGCCAGGACGAGCCAAATCTAATAATCTTTTCCGACGGCGATCAGGAAGCTCTTAAAGATATGGGGCTTAAGTCGCCGGTCATTTACGATGAGGGGCACAAAACAGCTAACGGTTTCGGAATGTTCGGAACACCATCGGCAGTGCTGATCAACGAAGACGGTAAATTCGTCACGGAAACAGCTGTTGGAGCACCGGATATCTGGTCGCTGATCGGAAAGAGAAAATAGGCAGCCCCGTGGTTTTTTGATGACCAAACCGATTGAATGGACAGTGACCGCTCGTGACGGTGAGGCTCGAGCGGGAACTCTTAAGACCAGGCGCTCTACCATAGAGACGCCTGTTTTTATGCCTGTCGGTACGCAGGGTGCGGTTAAAGGCGTTCGATTCGAATGGCTCGAATCGGAACTCGACGCCCGCATAATTCTCGGCAACACATATCATCTTTTTTTGCGCCCGGGCATCGAAGCAATAAAGGCGTTTGGCGGGCTGCATAAATTTACGTCGTGGAATCGCTCATTTCTGACCGATTCCGGCGGGTTTCAGGTATTTTCGCTGACGGACCTCAGAAAACTCAATGAGGATGGAGTTGAGTTTCGCTCGCACCTAGACGGGAGTAAGCATTTTCTGTCGCCTGAGGTTTCAATGGAGGTGCAAGCAGCCCTGGGGTCGGAGATCGTGATGGTATTTGACGAATGTACGCCGGGCGACGCGGGTTACGACGCGACCAAGGCAAGTTTAGAGATGACGGCGCGGTGGGCCGGTCGGTCGAAGGCAAGGTTTGATGAATTGCAGGAATCTGGAGAGGACACGGGCTTTGTGTCAGAACCGCGAGCGGTAGCGGCCGGATTCCTGGATCGCGACACTAGGAATCCGGCCGCTACCCCTCCCGGTTCTGACATATCAGGCTCACAGGCTCTTTTTGGCATTATTCAGGGAGCGGGACATCTCGATCTACGAAGGGAAAGTCTTGACCGGACAGTTGACGTAGGGTTTGACGGTTACGCGATCGGGGGCCTCAGCGTCGGCGAGGAAAAGTCGGTCATGTACGAGGTGCTCGATTTTCTTGCTCCACAAATGCCGACCGACGCTCCGCGA
>JAYVDQ010000309.1:0-2818 GCA_043749325.1 Chloracidobacterium sp.
GCCATTTGGCGAGAGCGTTGTAAACGCACCGCCGATAAGTATTTTGCCATCCGGCTGGACGACGACGACACGAACCGTGCCGTTCGCGTTCGGGTCAAACCCGTCAAGCGCATTCTGCGCCCGCGCCGCATCCGGTAAACAAATAAAAAACGCGATGGCGGCTAATATAAATATTCTTCCTAAATTCTTATGATTCGACCCAAATTGCTTTTTCATTGTAATTAACTCTCCTTTTCGAAAATCATGCCATCCAAACTAAAACCGGGATTGGAAATACTTTTTTGGTTCTGTTCGGTTCATAGTTTGGAATCTCTTCTGCACAATAGGGCGAGAAAAATCGGCAAAAGCGCCAATTTTTTTTTATTTTTTTTATACCTCTTTAGAATCCCGGATTAGGCGATTGAAAAATGGAAGGGGTCGTCAAAGGTTTTGAATGACGCCGGGGACCAAATCAACACTGATTCCCAGCCCGTTTGCGGGCGGCAGAGCTAAACTGATGCGTGAGTTTATATCACAGGTTTTCTCTATCGCCCGCAAACGGGCTGCATTTGGGGTTTCTCTTAAACTACACGCTCACGCGTGTAGTTAACTCCTTCGTCCGCAAACGGACGGTAAAGGACAATTTCCTTTTTCACGCATACGCATAACACCAAATCAATACAAATTCCCCACACTTTTCCTCTAAACCGAAATCCCATCGCGTAATCTGTTATAATCCGGCTTAATACAAGACAATGAGCTCCGGTAGCCCAAACGAAATAACGGTGTTGCTGAATAAGATGAGCGATGGCAGCGATACCGCGCCGGGCAAGCTGCTGGAGCTTGTCTATGACGATCTGCGGCGGCTGGCCGGGGCGTATATGCAAAACGAAAGACCGGATCACACGCTGCAGGCGACCGCACTCGTCCATGAGGCTTATATGCGGCTGGTGGATTGGAAAAATGTGTCGTGGCAGAATCGGGCGCAGTTTTTTTTGCGGTAAAGACTGAACGATTGATGTTCTCTCGTTCCCGCGCGAGCCTGACGAATTCGATCCTGAGAAGGACAACCTCGATGACATTGTGATCTCGGTCGAGCAAGCTCAAAAGCAAGCCGCGGAAAACGGCCTGACGCTGGAAGGCGAGATCAGGCAGTTGATCCTTCATGGCCTGCTCCATCTTTGTGGTTACGATCACGAGACCGACAACGGCGAGATGAACTCTCGCGAATTGGAACTCCGTGAGGAGTTAGGAATTTAACCACAGAGGTCACAGACGACACTGAGAAAAGATTTTTTATCTTAGCCGTTTTTTATCTCTGTGTTCTCTGTGTCCTCTGTGGTTAAATAATAACAATGACAGACACAAAGAAAACAGCCGACCCCTGCGTAATGGTGATATTTGGCGCCACCGGCGATCTGACAAAACGCAAGCTCTTCCCTGCTCTATACAACCTTGCCAAGGACGATTTTCTGCCGCACACGTTTGCGATCATCGGTGTTGGACGCCAGGAAATGACGACCGAAGATTTTCGTGCTCAGATGGTCGCGAATCTGCGTGAGTTCATCCCGAACGGGCCGGAAGAAAAGCTGGTGAAATGGTTCGAGGAACGTATCTATTACACGGGCGGCGATTTCGACGATGACCGCAAGCTTTTTGGGGACCTAAAGGATCTCATCGGCGAGGTCACAACAAAGCACCAGATCCCGGAAAATTATTTCTACTATCTCGCCACGCCGCCCAACCTGTTTGCTAATGTTACGCACAAGATAGTAAAGAACGGTTTGGGCAAGGAGGAGAACGGTAATTGGCGGCGGTTTATCTATGAAAAGCCTTTTGGCCGCGATCTTGAATCCGCCAAACGACTGAATGCCGATCTTCTGAGGACAATCAAAGAGCGGCAGATCTATCGCATCGATCATTACCTGGGCAAGGAAACGGTTCAGAACATTTTGGTTTTTCGTTTTGGCAACAGCATTTTTGAGCCGATCTGGAACCGAAACTATGTCGACCACGTCCAGATCACCGTTGCCGAATGTCTCGGCGTCGAGCAACGCGGCGGCTATTACGACTCGGCCGGCGCGTTGCGGGACATGATCCCAAATCACATCCTTCAGCTTGTGACGTTAACGGCAATGGAGCCACCGGTTTCGTTCGAGCCCGACGCCGTCCGTGACGAACAAACCAAGATCCTTCACGCGATCCAGCCCTTTTCACCCGAGGACGTTCTGCACCATGCGGTACGCGGCCAGTACGATGAAGGCGAGGTCGAGGGTAAGAAAGTGGCGGCCTATCGAAGCGAAGAAAAAGTCGCCGCTCATTCGAACACGGAAACTTTCGCCGCCCTTAAACTCACGCTCGACAATTGGCGTTGGGCCGACGTGCCGTTTTATATCCGCACCGGCAAACGAATGGCGGCCCGGCATTCGAGCATCGTCATTCAGTTCAAGAAGGCGCCGTTCGTGCTGTTTCGCGGCACGTCGATCGAAAAACTGACGACAAACCGTCTCGTAATTCACATCCAGCCGGACGAAGGCATAACGCTGCATTTTGGTGCCAAGATCCCCGGCCCAATCGTCAATATGGGCCCGGTCGATATGGATTTCAATTATCTCGACCACTTTGGAGAACAAGTCAGTACCGGATACGAGCGGCTGCTGTTTGACTGCATGATCGGCGACGCGACGCTTTTCCAACGCGCCGACATGGTTGAGGCCGGATGGCGGATAGTCAATCCGGTATTGGATGTATGGACTGCTCTGCCGGCTCGCGATTTTCCAAATTACGCGTCCGGCTCATGGGGACCAAAAGCCTCGGACCAACTGCTCGAAGCCGACGG
>JAYVDQ010000310.1:0-4585 GCA_043749325.1 Chloracidobacterium sp.
CGCGTGCCTATCTACCCAAAAACGCACTATGTGATGACCAAGCCCATCATAAAGCGGGCTATTAAAACGATACGAGCCGAGCTTGACGAGCATGAAAAATTTCTCGTTGAGGAAGGCAAGGTCGTCGAGGCTCAGCGGCTGCACCAGCGGACGATGTATGACCTAGAGATGATAAAAGAGATGGGGTTTTGTCGTGGGATCGAGAATTATTCAAGGCATCTGACGGGCAAATTGCCGGGTGAACCGCCGCCGACACTGCTTGATTACCTGCCGTCAAATGCGTTGATGGTCATCGACGAATCGCACCAGACGGTGCCGCAACTGGGAGCGATGTTCAAGGGCGACCAGTCGCGAAAGGGCACGCTTGTCGAATACGGCTTTCGCCTGCCGAGCGCCAAGGACAACCGGCCATTGAATTTTCAGGAGTTTGAGGCGCGCGTCGGTCAGACGATTTATGTCTCGGCGACGCCCGGAAATTATGAGCTCGAAAAGACGCAGGGCGAGGTGATCGAGCAGATCATTCGCCCGACCGGCCTGCTGGATCCAGTGGTCGAAGTGCGGCCGGTAAAAGGCCAGATCGACGATCTTTTGGAGGAATGCCGCCTGCGTGCCGAACGCAACGAACGCGTGCTCGTAACGACCCTGACCAAGCGGATGTCCGAAAATCTGAGCGAGTATTTTGCCGAAGTCGGCGTCAAGGTGAGGTATCTCCACAGCGATATTCACACGCTCGAACGCATCAAGATCCTCCGCGATCTGCGTCGTGGAGAATACGATGTTTTGGTTGGCATCAACCTTTTGCGAGAGGGTCTTGATCTGCCGGAGGTGTCGCTCGTGGCCATTCTCGACGCGGATAAGGAGGGATTTTTGCGTTCGGAACGCTCGCTGATCCAAACGATGGGTCGGGCGGCGCGTAATTCTGACGGAAAGGCGATCCTTTACGCCGATAAGATCACCAAATCGATGCAATACGCGATCAGCGAAACGGAACGCCGCCGTCAGATCCAGGAAGAATACAACACCGAACACGGTATAACGCCGACTACCATCGTCAAATCGATCGACGCGACGCTGGTTACCGCATATGAGGCCGATTATTTTAAGGTGCCGCTCGAAATCGAAAAGTTCGAAGAGTATTCGCCAAAACAATTAAAGGAAACCATTACCCAGCTCGAAGCCGACATGCGTCACGCCGCCAAAGAAATGAAATTTGAACAAGCGGCTGAGATCCGCGACCGGTTGAAATATCTGCGTGAGAGGGAACTGCAATATATCTAACTGCGCGGTGAACTCAATTGATTTGGAGTTAACCGAACTGACGGGGTCGGTTAACCCTTGACCACGGCTTTTAACAATGACTGCACAGTCTCCGATCTTCCGATCGGCTCTAGTAAGAAAATAAAGAGATTTACACCTATTGCGAGATAGGTCGCGGGGTGCCTTAGCTTGTCGTATTTCCATGCAAAAACGAGCAGCATTGCAAGAATAAATACTTGCGTGACGTAAATCGGGAAAATGACACTGACATTTGGCATCTCGGCAGCGTGTACTGCTATATAGATGTTTCCAATCCCTCGCCCCAAGGCCGGCATCATTATCATAAAAACCGTCGAGATCAGCCACCAGGCATGATCTTCCAGACGTTTTCTGCTTGTTATGCTTTTTATGACAGCGAATCCAAAAGCGGTCATCATCACAACTTCTACCGCAGCGACGCCGAAAAAAAACCACGGCACAAACGGGCCAAATCTGTCGGGAGTTTCGGCTGCTTGTTGAGCGCTGACAATATCTCTATTCATCATGCTCAGGGCCGTCAGGCATACGCCGCCGGCAATAAACATTCCAATAATGCCATTCGTCCGATGTCGCGGCATTTGGCCATGGGTGGCAAAGTACGGCTGGATGATAAGGTACAAATACCAGACCGTTCCGGTCCAGTAGTGAACATGAACCGACCACGCATTATCAGAAAAGTCACCCCAATAATCCTGATATATGCCGAGCTGCATGATTATTAGTGGCACAAACATCCATTTGTATAGAGCCTTATATTTATCCATAGTGGCTTTACCTTCCCCGGCCGATCGGTTGTTGATTTGTGTAATTAGTATATCTCAAAAACTCGAGAGCAATAATCCGCGGATGCAGACGTGATTATTAGACTGACAATTGACGATAGGCTAAGATTCTAGTCGGCCCTAATTTTTGAGCCGACCTGTAATAATGCATGTAAAGACCGAACTCGAAGACCTCCAAAACTACCTCACCGACGCCAGCAATATGCAGGGCGGGACGGCTGAAAAGTTGTTCATTCCTGAAACCGCCGAAGAGATCGCTCAAATTCTACGTGATGCGAATGAAAACAAAATTCCCGTCACGATATCCGGTGCACGGACCGGAACCGTCGGTGGAGCGATACCGTTTGGCGGATATGTCCTTTCGCTCGAACGGCTGAATAAGATCAAGAGCATCGACAAAGAAACGCGAACGGCGGTTGTGGAGCCCGGTGTGATTCTTGCGGATCTACAAAAGGCCGTTGAGGCGGAAGGCCTGTTTTATCCTCCCGACCCGACGGAATGGAGTTGCCAGATCGGCGGAACCGTCGCGACAAATGCTTCGGGAGCGCGGAGTTTTAAATATGGTGCGACCCGGGAGTTTGTGCGACGTTTGACCGTTGCCTTGGCAAGTGGGGATGTCGTTGAACTGCGGCGAAATTGTGGAAGCCCGACCGTGAGGGAGGGCTTAACATCCGACGTGCGTGTTAAGCCCTTGCTTACGCGCGGGCTTCCGCATCTCACTGTCACGACCGAGTCAGGACGCGATATTGCCCTCAGACTGCCGACGTATAAGCGGCCTAACGTCCGGAAAAACGTTAGCGGTTATTTCAATGCGGAACCGCTCGATGCGATTGATCTGTTCATCGGCAGCGAAGGTACTTTGGGTGTGATCACAGAGATCGAGCTTGCGTTATTGCCAAAGCCGGAAGGGTTTTTTAGCGGGATTGTGTTTTTTGCAAAGGGAAGTGACCTGTTGGCGTTTTTGGATGAAGCTAGAGGTCTTTCGTTTGCCGCACGTCGGAATCCGGTCGCTACCGCTCCCGGTTCTGACAGCGGTGGGATTGACGCTTCTTTGATCGAGTATTTTGACGATCGGGGCTTGAAATTTATTTCTGAAAAATTCCCGGAGACACCGGCTGATGCCGCCGGGGCGATTTTTTTCGAACAGGAAACGGCGGTGGAAAATGAGGATGCGTTGCTTGAAGCCTGGAATGACCTGCTCGAAAGGCACAATGCCGATCTTGAGGACTCGTGGTTTACGACAAACGACCAGGATCGTGAAAAAATGCGAGCGTTTCGCCACGCTCTGCCGGTGACGGTCAATGAGCGTATCGCCAAATATAATCAACGAAAGGTCGGGACGGACATGGCTGTGCCAGATGAGAATTTTCCTGCGTTTTTGCGGTTTTATAAAGAAACGCTCGACGCGAGCGGGCTCGAATATGTCATCTTTGGACACATTGGCGATTGTCATCTGCATGCGAATATGATCCCCAAGGACGCCGTTGAGGCAGAAACGGCACGGCTCATTTATGGCCGCTGCGTGGCTCAGGCGATCATGCTCGGCGGGACCGTTTCAGCCGAACACGGCATCGGCAAACTCAAGCGAAAATATCTGTCCGCGATGATGGGCGAGCGATATTTGAACGAGATGGCCGAGCTGAAACGTGCATTCGACCCCAACGGCATCCTCGGACGCGGAAATATGTTTGACGAGAGCTATCTCTGATTTGCCGACCACATCTCCCGCGGCTAAAATAACCTACATGATCAAGGCAATACTTTTTGATTTTAACGGAGTCATCATAGACGACGAATCGATCCAAATGCGGGTGTACCGAGAACTCCTAAGCCACGAGGGGATTGATCTGACCGAAGAGAAATATTTCGCGTCATTGGGAATGGATGACCGCACATTTGTTCGTACTGCTTTTACGCGAGAAGGAAAAACATGCGACGACTCAAAGATAACCGAGATCATGGATGCAAAGTCGGTCAAATGGTATGAATTATGTGCCGCCGAACTGCCGCTTTTTGATGGAATTGAGAACTTTGTCAAAAAAATGGCTGAAGAGTTTACGCTTGGGATCGTTAGTATGGCACCGCGCGACGAAATCGAATTTGTTCTCGAAAAAGGCGGCATCGCCGAGTGTTTTTCGACAATCGTGAGCGCGGCTGACGTGGAAAACTGTAAGCCGGACCCGGCGTGTTACCGCATCGGCTTTCAGCAGATCGACAGCATCCGTACATCCCGAGGACATTTGCCGATGACGCACAAAGAATGCCTTGTGATAGAGGATTCACCGCCAGGGATCGTGGCCGCCCGCGGTGCTCATTTGCAGGCAATGGGTGTGACAAGCACTGTGTCGGCAAATGAACTGCGTGCGGCGGGTGCCGGTGCGGTGGCAACCGATCTTCGCGACTGGATGCCGGAATCGATACGACGCGTCTTTGCAGCCTAACCAACCTATGTCAGAACATTTTATTTCGAGAGACCAAGCCGAACGCG
The DNA here is from genome assembly GCA_043749325.1 of Chloracidobacterium sp. Classification (GTDB taxonomy): domain Bacteria; phylum Acidobacteriota; class Blastocatellia; order Pyrinomonadales; family Pyrinomonadaceae; genus OLB17. The sequence goes on from JAYVDQ010000310.1 coordinate 4,567, forward strand.
ATCTGCTGTCGGCGGCGGC
>JAYVDQ010000311.1:0-2618 GCA_043749325.1 Chloracidobacterium sp.
CATTAAACCGGTTGAACAGGTTAAAGCCCTCAGCAATGATATCTAGACTCACGCGTTCTCCGAAGTGAATCTTGCGCGTCACGCGTGCATCGAGGGACGCATAGCTATGAGTGATACCCATGTTTCGCCCTAACGAACCGCTCAGCCCAAAGACGTTCTGACTACAGCCCACGTCAACGCCGGTTGCACAAAGCCTTCCGTCCGACAGGACCGACGGCCGCTCGTTTGTACTCTGGAAATCGCCGTTGTTGTCTCCGACGGCCAAAATATTGAACGGACGGCCCGAACTGATCTCGACGATCGGAGCGAATGAAAATCCATGCAGGAATTTCTCAAATCCGGTACCGGATTTCCAAGCGTCGGGTGACGCGACAATGCCGCTGAAAACAAACCGGTGCCGTTGATCGAAAAGTGAATTTGCGCGTTCGGCACGGAAGTTGAGGTTGTCCTGCGGTTTCAACAGCGTTTGCAGATCGGACGAATCGTCTATCGAGTGCGACCAGGTATAGGTTGCCAAAAACTGCATGTTATTTGAAAACCGTCTCTTGAATTCAAGATTCATCGCATGATAGAAAGAGTTTCCGTCGGACATTTGCGAATTAACGTCAGCATACGGATTGATCGGGCCCGGGCTGCGAAGCGATCCGGCCAGCAGGCCGTCAAACGACGCCTTGCTGAGGCCGGTCAGGGCCTTGACAAAGAAATAGTTCGGGCCGAGTTTTCGGAAGTAATCAGCCGCGATTGGATTAACGATCTTTTGGCCTGTGGTGTTGTTAATCGAGATAAAGCCCGGAACCACTATCGTATAAAGCGGAGTTCCCGATGGTACGCTTGAGTAGAAGAAGTTTGCCTCCGAGAAACTCGTCGGGGCACGGCCCGTCGCTGGGCACGGCCCGCCGCAGGCGACCGGATTGTTTGCGGTAAAGCGTCTAAAATTATCGATCAACGACTGCACATTTACATTATTTACATCCTGCGGATGAGCAAGGTGGTGTGCCTGAACCATGATGTAGCCGGCCGACAGCGACATATTCCGGCCGATCGAGTGTTCGATCGCGAGATTCGCCTGAACGGCTTGCGGATACTCAAAATCCTTGGAAACATGAAGCGTAAACGGCAGGATCGGCCCGAACCCCGTAAATTTGCTCGAGTCAAAACGCTGGAAACCGAACTGATATTGCGAGCTTGGCGCAACCCCCGGGGTTACAGCAGCGCCGCAGATCGCGGCGTTTGATCCGCCGACCCCGCAAACCGTTCCGTGAAATACCTGAAAGGCATTGAACAATCCGGTCGGTGACGGACCGCCGATCGGGACCAGTGTCGCCTGCTGCTGCTGCGAGCCGTCGGCGATATTTGAGTTGAACGAGACAGCCAGCAGCGGGTGATCGTAGAATATCCCGGCTGCTCCACGAAGGACCGTTCTGCCATTGCCGAAGACATCAAACGCAAATCCAAAACGCGGTGCCCAATTGTTCTTGTCACGCGGGAATCCCTGTGTGACATTTAACGCATCCTGCGCCGTTTGAATATCGGAGGCGGTCAACGCGATCCCGGTCAATGGATCGGTAAACGGTGACGGCGCGAACTGCTCGGTAAGTTCGTAGTCGTATCGCAGGCCAAAGTTGACGGTCAATTTCTTTGTAAGCCTCCATGTATCCTGTCCGAAGAAAGCAATCGGCCTGTTTTTCAGCGTACTATTCGGTTCGCCAAATCCCTGAATAAAAACACTCGGGAAACCGAGGCCATAGGTTTGAATGGCCGTAAAAGCCGGGCATCTCTGAGCTACGGGCAATGCTACGGAATCGCAGCCCGAGATCAACGAGCTGCCCGCCTGTTGGCTGAAATTGAACAATCCGGGGAAATTCAGATCAAACCGGGCCTTGCCGTCGACCCAATTAAAATCGGCTCCGAATTTCATCGTGTGATTGCCCGTCACCCACGTCAGATTGTCGCGAATTTGATTACGGGCCTCGGTCCGGTTAACCGGCGAAAACGGATTTGAACCGATAAAACCTGTGCCCGCGATCTGATCGGCCACGCTCGGGACCTGCGAGTCGAATTTTGCTTTCCGGCGGCCGTAATTGTAGTAACCCTCGTTAACCATATTGTGGGGCAAGATGGTAGTAAGAGATGCTCCAAACGACACATCCTTAAGATCCTGGATACCCGTTCGGGAATAGTCGTTTTGACCGAGGGTTTGATTCTGCGACTCATCCTGAATACCGCTGATCCGGCTCGGATTGTAACCAAAACGGACACTGAGCTGGTTGTTTTGGGACACGCTATGGTCCGCACGGAAAGAGAAATATGTTGTTGCCTCAGAAATAGGAAATACCTTAGCCAACTGGTTCAGCGGGCGAAATGCGACGTATTGGCCTTTCGAGTTTGTGGTTAATGGCACCGGAGCGCCTGAGAGTATAAAACGCTGGCCGATCGTGCCAAGCGTCGGCGTGATCGCCGGGCATCCGCTGCCGTCATTAGGGCTCGCGAGCGGGTTCGTGCCATTCAGGGCGGTCTGGCCGCCGCTGGTAGCAAAAAATCCGTAGGCCCGGGCGGTACAAATCGAAGTGGGCGTTCCCAATCCAACCATCGCATTAATATAGGCAGCCTGGGCAGCG
>JAYVDQ010000312.1:0-10102 GCA_043749325.1 Chloracidobacterium sp.
CGCAGCGAAATAAAAAGCCCATCGAGCAGGTTTATGAGAATGGTTTTACGGCGACCACATTTTCCGAAACCCTGCCGAATATTCGCGACGAACGCGTTAACGGCGATATGGGCAATGTCGAGGTCTGGAATTCGAAAGAGAGCAAATGGGAAGACCTGCCGTTTATGAAAGAAGATGGCTCGTGGAAACTCGCTATAGGTGACCTTTTCGCGGGTTCATTCGTATCGCCCGGCCCAGGACGGGATTATATCGAAAAACAAGCCGCCAACGCTGTCTCGAATTCGGCTGTTTCGCTTGGCCCCGGTGCAAATTCGAATTCGGTGTCGGTCACAAATTCCGGCCCATTAACACCAAAATCGAACAAAAACACGAAATGATCGAGGCTGAACAGATCGGCGAGATCATTGAAACTTACGAAAAATATGGCTGGGTATTACGTCGCGTTTTGCTGTCTGCGGCGTTGAAAGAACGGCTCGGCGGCGGTATCACGCACTTGGTTGACGGTGTTCAGGTTATGGACGCGGACATTGACGCTGCGTGGTTCTCGCGGCCGCCAAAACCTGGCGGCGTCGCATGGGAAATACGGCATTTGAACGAGACACCCTATGCTCTGCTTGAGAAGATCGACGAAAACAACGCGGAATTTGAGGATGAGCTTCGGGATGTTGAGACCCGGCTTCTCGAATCCACTCGTAAGGTCAAATCTGCTTGACAAGAGTTGCCCGCGATAGCAAACTTAATGAATTGACATGATGATTAAGGAATTCGGCGGAACGGTCGCGAGCATTTGGGAAGGTTTGCGGCCAATCACCAAAAAAATGCTTGTCGGTGTCCTGCAAGCCAGCAAAACGGGCCCGGCCAATATCCCAACTCCAAAATTCTCTTACGACGCCCATGCCGATTGGGAAGTGAGCCGCTTGCTCTCCGCTCTCGATGAGCGTTCGAAAACCTCGGAGATCCGCAAAGATACTGAAAAATTGACCGAGATCACGCGGCTGGCTGATACATGCGTGCGGGTTTTGGAGGCCCAATCAGCTTCCGCTGAGGTTTTTATCCAACTCGCGGAGCGGGCGATCAGGGACAATGATTACAACCGTCTCGATAAGCTGGCCGACCATTTGACTGATCGATATTCTGCCGGCGAGATCGCCGAGGTCGTCCGGCAGACGGATATGCCGCAAATACGGGCCGTCGCCTACGAAACGCTCGCGATGATGCCTATCCCAAATATCATTCCGCTGCTCGATGACCCGCTTTACGCCGGAATAGCTGCGGCGACGCTCGAACAGAAAGCCTACGAGTTTGACTCCGATGAGGCCCGCGAAATTCTGGATCAGTTTGACTCGGAAGGCGAGCCGAGAGGCTACTAGCCTGATCGTGAAGCTTAATTTTTTAGCCTGGATTTTGGCTGGCCAAACCCCCAGCTAAAAGGGGTCTGTAGGAATTCGGGTCCCCCGACCCTCACACCGAGCCACATAATCGGGGCAATGATCGCGTGATGCAACCCTTTCTTTGCTTTTACACATTCGTAAAGGCGTTTGTCAGCTGCGCGGCGTTCGCTCGACGTGCCTCCCCGAAAATATTCCTTGTCGTGAGCAAAACAGCAGTCATGGTAATCGCCATCGGGAAACATAGTGCAGCCATCACCTTTGAAGTCCGCCGGCGGCTCGACCCGTGCGGCAATCTGCTTGACCTGTGACGGTGCGTTTACCGACAGCAATACAAAAAAAATGAGAGTTGCCGCAGTTTTTTTCATTCGAAATCCTTAAACCAAAATCCTTAACTCATTGATACTGCGTCGCCATGCGGCTCTTTTAGACGGTCGGGATACATCGGGAATTTCGCGGTCAATTCAGCCACATCGCGCCTGACCTTTGCTTTGACCTCTTCCGACTCTGGCTCGTGAATGATCGACGCGATCATCTCTCCGATAATCTTCATATCGGCCTCTTTCATTCCACGCGTTGTTAGGGCCGGGGTTCCCAATCTTATGCCGGATGCGACAAACGGCTTTTGCGTGTCGAAGGGTATCGTGTTCTTATTAACCGTGATCTGCACGTCGTCGAGGGCCTTTTCGGCCGCCTTTCCGGTAATTCCCTTTCCATCCATAAAGACGTCGACCAATACGAGATGGTTGTCCGTACCGCCAGACACCAGCCGCAAACCGGCATCGCCCAATGTCGCGGCCAGCACCCTGGCGTTGTCCATGATCTGCTGTTGATACGCCTTGAAATCCTCCCGCAGGGCCTCGCCAAACGCGACTGCCTTGGCCGCGATGATATGCACCAGCGGCCCGCCCTGAACGCCAGGGAAAACACTGCGGTTAACATCCGCCGCAAATTCCTCGCGGCACAATATCAACCCGCCACGAGGGCCGCGCAAGGTCTTATGCGTCGTGGTTGTGACAAACTCGCAATGCGGCACCGGCGACGGATGCAGCCCGACGGCGACCAATCCAGCGATATGGGCCATATCGGCCATGATCTTTGCCCCGACGCTGCGGCCGATCTCACCGATCCTTGCAAAATCTATCGTTCGCGGATATGCGGAGGCTCCGCAGATCAGCAGTTTTGGCTTGTGATCCTCAGCGATCCGCTGCAATTCGTCGTAATCGATCTGCTCAGTGTCTTTATTAACGCCGTAATCGGCAACCTTGTAATTAATTCCCGAAAAATTGAGCGGATGGCCATGCGTCAAATGTCCCCCATGCGACAGATTCATGCCCAATATCTGATCGCCGTGATCAAGAGCCGCCATCAAAACAGACATATTCGCCTGCGCTCCGGCATGCGGCTGGACATTGGCGTGGTCGGCGCCAAAAAGCTGCTTTGCACGCATCATCGCCAAATTCTCGACAACATCGGCAAATTCGCACCCGCCGTAATACCGCTTGCCGGGATAACCCTCGGCGTACTTATTCGTAAAAACCGTTCCCATAGTTTGGAGCACGGCCTCGGATACAAAATTCTCCGACGCGATAAGCTCAAGCCCATCCGTCTGCCGCCGAACCTCGTTGTCAATTGCTCGGCTCACGATAGGATCAGCCATCTCTATGTTTGCTGTAAAGAAATCGTTCATGATTAAAAAATAGTAGACCTGCTCAATTTTGCTTTTGAATTTTCCGCTAAAATTACGATTATTTGACCTAAGACTATGAAATAATGATAATCCGAATCGGTAAACAATGGAAATCCTCGAAAAGGTTGAACAACTCAAAGCGGAACTCGATAGTCTGCGACCGCTCGACGCTGAGGTAGAAGCTCGGATCTGGCAGAAGTTTCGTCTTGATTGGAATTACCACTCTAATAAATTGGAGGGTAATACTTACTCCTACGGTGAAACCAAAATGCTCCTGATGAAGGAGTTAACCGCCGGCGGAAAACCCAAACGGGACGCTGAAGAGATAACAGGTCATGACCAGGCGATAACTTTTATCATTGACTCTATTAAAAATGATGAACCACTCACCGAAGCATTCATCCGACATCTTCATAAACTGACCCTGGTCAGGCCATTTTGGGCCGAGGCCAAAACCGCCGATGGCCAGCCGACGAAGAGGCTGATAAAAGTCGGTAAGTATAAAACTGAACCCAACCACGTTGAAACACAATCCGGAGAAATTTTCTATTTTGCGGAGCCTATCGAAACGCCCGCAAAAATGCAGGAGCTGGTTGAGTGGTTTGGGGATAAAACGAAGCAACCTGAAACAAATGCCGTGCTTGTCGCAGCAGAGTTTCATTATGGATTCGTTCGCATTCATCCCTTCGATGACGGCAATGGCCGTTTAGCGAGGCTCCTGATGAATTTTGTTTTGATGAAATACGGCTATCCGCCGGTAATCATTAAGAATGAGGATAAGGACAATTACATCGCCGTTTTAGAACAAGCAGATTTCGCGATCCTTAAACCCTTTGTTGAATATGTAGGACAAAATCTAACTAAATCACTTGAGTTAATGATCAGAGGTGCAAAGGGCGAAGAAATAGATGAACGAGAAGATTTGGACAAAGAGCTCGCCTTGTTGCAGCGAAAATTTGAAGGAATGGGTGAAAAGATAGACCTGACTTCTCACGAGTTGGAGCTGTCAAACTTATACCATACATGGTTCTTACCCCTCGTTACACAATTCCTTGAGGCGGGAGATAAATTCCAACGCTTTTATCTTCGAAGCAATGCAGATATTTCTCTCGATGGCCATTTAATATTCCGAGGTAATGCCGAATCTTTTTCTGCGTCGGAGGGGTTTCTTGAACGCTTCAAAATAAGTTCTTCGGCATCCGTGATTTATTTCTTTCATACAATGAGTCAGGCCGAGCTAGCGGATATCAGCTTCCGAAATCAGATTTTTCTAGACATATTTTTAGATGAATATCGTTTGCACGCAATTTCGGAAGGAAAAACCGTTTTTGAACTTAACGGATCGTATGACGAGGCTGTGACGGACTCGGATATCGCCAAAATCACAAGTCTTTTAGCAAAATCGCATAAGGAATTTATTGAAAATCGACTAAGTGATCTAAACAATGTTAACTAAGTAGCTTCTCAAATTCCGATTCCGCCAACACACCAACCCCAAAACTCTCCGCCTTGGTCAATTTCGACCCCGCGTCGCTCCCAGCGACGACAAAATCAGTATTTTTGCTGACAGATGACGAAACGCGGCCGCCGCGTTCTTCGATAAGTTTGGCGGCTTCGTCGCGGGTGTAGTTTTCTAGTTTGCCGGTCAGGGCGAACGTTTTACCGACAAAGCGCTCGTCAAGCATCGCCGTGCCGGCAGCGTCGGTTTCGGTTTTGACACCGGCGGCTTTGAGGCGTTCGACGAGATCGATATTTCGCGGGTCGCGGAACCACTCGTAAACACTCTCGGCTACGGCGTGACCGATCTCGTGGATGTCGTCGAGTTCCTCAACCGAAGCCTCGGCGAGACGGTCGATGCTGCGGAAATGATTTGCGAGAATTTTGGCGTAGCGTTCGCCGACATGGCGAATGTCGATACCGTAAAGCAGCCGCTGTAGCCCGCGGGTCTTGCTTGCTGCGATCTGATCTATCAGATTCCTGCCCGATTTTTCAGCCATGCGGTCGAGACCGGAGACCTGTTCGAGCGTGAGCGAATAAAGATCGGCGACATCGCGGATCATTTCTTTATCGACGAGCGTCTCGACCAGCACTTCGCCGAGGCCCTCGATATCCATTGCCTTTCGCGAGGCAAAATACAGGATCCGGGCCTTCAGTTTTGCGGGACAGTCGGGGTTTGTGCAGCGGCGAACGGCCTCGCCTTCAGGGCGAATAGCATCAAAACCGCACACGGGACAAACAGTTGGAAACTCAAATTCCGTCTCGCTGCCATCGCGGTTGGTTGTCACGACCGACAGCACCTGCGGGATGATCTCGCCGCTCTTTTCTATCAACACGTAATCGCCTACACGCAGGTCGAGGCGTTTTATCTCGTCCTCGTTGTGCAGCGATGCTCGGGCGACAGTCGTGCCCGCCAGCAGCGTCGGTTCGAGATGCGCGACCGGCGTCAATGCTCCGGTGCGGCCAACCTGAATGCCGATACCGAGCAGCCGAGTCGTCGCCTGGCGTGCCGGATATTTGTATGCGATAGCCCAACGCGGGGCCTTTGTCGTCGCGCCGAATTCGTCCTGCAATGCCGTCGAATTGACCTTAACGACAACGCCGTCGATCTCGTAATCGAGACCGTCCCGAACCGTTTCCATCTCAGCGATGAAAACGGAAAGGTCGTCGAAATCCTTACATACGCGTCGATGCGGATTGACGTTAAATCCGTTCTTTCCGCACCAATTGAAGATCTCGGCATGCATCGCAAACATCTTCTGATTACCCGTAAATGCGTCATACGGAAACATATCGAGCCGCCGCGACGCGACAATTGCCGAATCGAGCATCCTTAACGTCCCCGACGCGCAGTTTCGCGGATTGGCAAATGTCTTTTCGCCCTGCATCTCAAGCTCGGCGTTGATCTTTTGGAATTGCGACCGCGACAAAAACACCTCGCCGCGAATCTCTGCATGTGCGGGAGCATCAACCTTCAAACGCAGTGGGATCGTGCGTATAGTCTTTACGTTTTGCGTGACCTCGTCGCCTGTCTGCCCGTCGCCGCGAGTTGCTCCGGTCGCAAGAATACCGTGTTCGTAATGCAGCGATACGCTTAACCCGTCGATCTTTAGCTCGGCGACATAATCGAGCTTTCGCCCCTCGGCCAGCTTTTCGCATCGCTCGGTAAACGCCTTCAGGTCTTCGAGATTGTAGGAATTATCCAGCGACATCAGCGGCACCGTGTGCTTAAACGGCTGCAAGCTCGCCGCCTTGCCGCCGACACGCTGCGTCGGGCTGTCAGGCGTGAGCAGCCCCGGATGCTCAGTCTCTAACATCTTTAGACGCTCTAATAGCTGGTCGAATTCGTAATCCGATATCTCCGGCGCGTCCTGCTGATAATAAAGATCACTGTGCCGTTCGATCTCGGCACGCAAACTCTCGATTTCATTCTGAATCTCAATCATTCGATAAAATTATTTCATAAATTCCGCGATCAGGCGGTGAAAATGATGCGTTCCCTGCTCGCGGGTCGGCGAATAACGGCCCTGCGAATAAAACCGCGAACGAATGCCTTTTTGAACGCTCTCGACCACGGCTTCGTCTTCAAGTTCGACGCCATGAAGATCTGCCCCAGCCCCCGAGTCCACCAAGGTTTCATCGCGGACATAGGTAAGGAATTCGACCACGGTTTTCGACGGCGTTACCGGCCGCACGACGTTTACGGAAATGCCCCACGGATAGAAATTGAACATCAAATTCGGAAAGATGAATAAATATCGGGCTGCGATGTTAGCCTCCGGGTCGGAACCGGGAGCGGTAGCGACCGGACTCCTTTCATTGCCGTCCCGGAATCCGGTCGCTACCGCTCCAGGTTCTGACAGCGCTGTCTGCACACTCGAATAACGGAACGTCTCAGTTGTGTAACTGCCGTAATCGACGATTTCGTTCAGGCCCCGATGGACGTACGGAATGTGAAAACCCTCGAGATAATTTTCGCAGTACAAGGCCCAATGTGCGTTGATCTCATATTCCCTGGTCGCCGTTAGCCGCAAACCTTCACGTTCTACATCCTCGATACCGGTAATATCCGCAAATACTTCAAACGGTGCGATCGGGTCGACCGACGCGAACATAAATCCACCGCGGGCCGAAAACGGTATCTGACGTAGATTGTCGCTCTCGCATGGAAAATTCTCGACGCCCTCAAATTCAGGCATCGAGAGAAACTTGCCATCGAGCGAAAATCGTCGCCCATGATATCCGCAGCGGATCAGATTCGCCTTGCACGGCTCATCGACCAGTATTTTGCCCCGATGTGTACAGACGTTTGAAAGACACGAGAGAGAATCACCATTTTTTACTAGCAAAACCGGCTCGTCCAGAAAGTCAGGCTGGATCATGACAGGTTTCAAGCCGTCGACTTCGTCAGCATGGCCAAGAAAATGCCACGAATGCACAAATATTTTTTCTTTCGACAGCTCAAAATACGCCGGGTCGGTGTAAAACTCCGATGCCAGCGTTCGTGCTTTTCGAATATCAGGATCAATCTCGAAAAGGGACATAATTATTCTTAATAAAGCAGATACATTGGATTCTCGTCGTCACGGCGAAACGCCCGCCCGATCAGGCCGCGTGCAAAAGCCGCCACAAACTCCTCGCGGATACGCAGCTGCTCAGCCAACGCCCGCCCCGGATCGGAATCGACGAGGCCGAGCCAGTCTTTCATAATTTCGATCGTCGCGGCTGGTTCGCTCGGCTCGACGTATTTCTCTCCGGTCGCCAGAGTCTGCACTTTCGGGCTTTCCAGATCCCATTCGGCAAAAAGCCGGTCGCTCTGTAGGCCGATCTTTCGTCCGCTGCCTGGATCGGTCGCGTAGTCGGTACCGTAAAAATTCGGCTGATATTCCTGTACCGTCGCACCTAGCTTTTCGAGATTAAAATGAGCGTTCCGTGCCTTGACCGGCTCAAATGTCCATTTCAGATACTTAACACCGAGGCTGAGCGCCCGCGTCCGCTGTGCCCATTTCAATTTTGCACCGATACCAAGACCCTGGTATTCGGGCCGCACGCCGGTCATATGGGAATAATATGCCCGCTCGCCGCGCTGAAAAGCCGGTACGCTCAGGACAAATCCCGCTAGACGGCCGCCTGCATAAGCCCCCAAAGTAAATCCACCCGCGTTTCGAGTGACGACAAAATGCCGGACGGGCGACAATTCAACCTCCGGCAATGCAAAAACCTCGCGTTGCAACTGAACGCATTCGGCCAGCTCATCGAGCGTGACACATTCGCGTAACTCTATTTCATTTTTCATTAAACTCTTACCTGATCGAAACAAAATCGTATCAAATCAATCTGCGAAAGGCGAAAGATTTCCCTTAACTTTAGTGTCCCAAATTTGATATGATTTTAGTTGGCTTTTCCACGGGCCCCGCGCGTCTTCCGCATTTGACCACATGACTCCGCAGACTGACTTAGAGATCCAAGGAAATTTCCTTACGCATCCGTTCGCCGAACTCCTTGCCGAGATCGCCGAGGCGCGGGTCAGCGGGAGCCTGCGCGTTTCGAATAAGGAAAAAAAATGTGTCATCTATCTTAAAGAAGGACGAGTGGTATTTGCGGTCTCTAACGCCCGCTCGTCACGTCTTTTCGACATGATGCTGCGACAAAACCGGCTCACTAAAAAAGACCTCGCACAGATCCCGAATTTTTCCAATGATTTCGAATTTATAGCTTTTCTCGAGGACAAGAAATTCCTGACAAAGGCCGATTCGGACCGGCTCTTCACCGAGCAGATCGAGGCGATCGTCATCGATACTCTCACCTGGCCTGATGGCGAATGGGGATTTAGCTCCCTAAAACGCATCCGCGATGGGCTGGCCTTCACGGTAGATACAAGACGGCTGCTTTTTGATTTCGCTCGGTGCAGTTCGGTCGACAGCGTTCTGGGCCGATTTCGCAGCCTGGACGAAAGATTTCGCCGCTCCGCGGCCGACGTGACGGGTCTGGCGCTTTCGACCGACGAAGGTTTCGTACTGTCCCGCATCGGCGAGACACCGCTGACCGTTGCCGATCTTTCGAGTGTTGCGGCGATGGCGGAATCCAGGGCTCTCCATGTGCTCTATACCCTGTGGCTTGGCGGATTGATCGTTCGCGACGACTGGCAGCCGGCCTTTTCCGAAGCAACGATCTCGGCGATGCGCGGAGCCAGACTCGAATTGAGGCAGGAAGCAAAACTGCCCCGCGTGTCGGTCGCCGTCGATAATGTCGTTGAGCCACAAACCGTGATCGATGCGCCCAAAGAGCCAGAATTCGTGATATCGCTCGATGAGTATCTTGATCAGGTCGAGGGGGCCGAAACATATTACGATCTGCTGGGCATCGATCCGACGGCGGAGGTCGCGGATATCAAGAAGGCGTATTTCGCATTGGCCCGGATGTTTCATCCCGACAGGTATCATTCCGAGGGCGGGGCTATATTTCAGCGGGTCCAGAACGCCTTTACCGAAATGGCCCAGGCACACGAGACACTAAAAAGCCCGCAGACCCGCGAACTCTATGACTATCGCGTTCGCAAGGAACTGGCCGATCGTGAAAAGCGAAAAGCTGCGGGTAACGTCGGTAATTTTAGCGTGCAGGCCGAGCAAGCCTCGCAGAATTTCGAACGCGGCTTTAGCCTTTTAATGGAAGACGGCCACGAAGAGGCTCTGCCGTTTCTCGCCCGGGCAGTCCATTTTAACCCAAAAAACGCCCGCTATCACGCCTACTACGGCAGGGCCCTGTCGAACGATCCAAAACAACAGCACAAAGCCGAATCCGAAATGCAGGCCGCTCTAAAGCTCGACCCCAATAACCCGACGTTTCGCATTATGCTTGCCGAATTCTTTATTCAGGTCAATTTGCCCAAGCGTGCCGAGGGCGAACTCAAACGCCTGCTCGATGTATTCCCAAGCAATCGTGAGGCCCGCGAGTTGCTCGATGGACTGCAAAAATAGAGTCTGCTGTGCAGAAGCCCGGGCGTAAGATACTGTCTTGATAGTCAAAC
>JAYVDQ010000313.1:0-2014 GCA_043749325.1 Chloracidobacterium sp.
CAAAGCTTCAGCCGCTTGTTTTGCAAGCTGCTGCGGGCCAGACGCAAATCGTCGGACTCAGGGCAAATTTGGTTGCCGCGATCGATGCATGGAAACGTCCGGGTGCTCCACCGGTTCCGGACAATATCAAGAAGGCGGCCGACGACCTTTTGAAGAAGATCGATGCGATATATATTAAATGGGGAACGCCTCCGGGACTTGCCAATCCTCTCGGATCGGCCGGGCCTGCACTTGTCGAGCTTCCGACGCCACTGATCCAGCGTGTTGGTCAGCTATTGAATGGTATTGAAAACTCGTCAAACGCACCAACTGATTATGAATTAGCGCAGATCGAGTTGATGTCTAAGAAAATACCGCCTGCGGTCGAAGAGGTGCGTAACCTCGTCACGGTGGATCTGGCCGCGATCAATCAGATGATGATTGACGCTAAGATTCCGCATATCCAACCTCCGACCCTTGGCGGCGGTGGTGGAGGCGGACGGCGGCCTCCCGTTGACGATGACGATCCAGATAGGATCGATCCGTAAACCTTCGGCAAGTCGGTGATCTGAAAAGGCGGCGGAATGTGAGCTTCACATCCCCGCCTTTTCGGCTTTGGCCGCAACGACGATTTCTGCTGCCGAATCATAATGGTTAGAATAACTAGATAAATGTTAAAGATCGATATTCATACACACATCCTGCCAAAGGAGATTCCGCGCTGGAGGGATAATTTCGGCTATGGTGGATTTATCACGCTCGATCATTACAAACCGTGTTGTGCCCGCATGGTGCGTGACGATGGCACGGCATTTCGTGACGTTAACGAAAATTGTTGGGACCCGACACAACGAATTGAGGAATGCGATATAGCAGGTGTAACGGTCCAGGTGCTGTCGACGGTCCCTGTGATGTTCAGCTACTGGGCCAAATCAGCAGACGGCGTCGAGATAGCGCGATTTCTAAATGATCATATTGCCGGGGTCGTCAACGAATTTCCACTCAGATTTATCGGCCTAGGAACGGTGCCGATGCAGGACTCTGCACTCGCGATAAAGGAACTCGAACGGTGTAAGCAGATCGGATTTGCCGGTGTCCAGATCGGTACGAATATTAACCAGCTCAATCTGGGCGAGTCACAATTGTTTGATTTTTTTGCGGCTTGCGAACGCCTCGAAATGGCGGTCTTTGTTCACCCATGGGATATGATGGGTGAAAAAGACACGGAGAAATATTGGCTTCCCTGGCTCGTCGGTATGCCTGCTGAAGTGTCGCGGGCGATATGCTCCCTGATCTTCTCAGGAGTACTCGAACGCCTGCCGAACTTACGAATTTGTTTTGCCCACGGCGGCGGTGCCTTTCCGGCGACGCTTGGACGTATCGAGCATGGATTTAACGTCAGGCCCGATTTTTGTGCGGTCGATAATCCGCACAACCCTCGTAAATATCTGGATCAGATGTATTTCGACTCGCTCGTTCATGACTCGGCAACGCTCGACTATCTGATAAACCTTGTCGGGGCAGGGCAGGTCGCACTAGGCACCGACTATCCATTTCCCTTGGGTGAGATAGAACCGGGTAAATTGATCGAGACCAGTGGCTACGATTATGAAACTAAGGCGAAAAGCTTCATGGGTCCGCACTAAACTGGCTAAAGATGGACAAAACACGATTTATGTGACTTGACTAGCTAGTCTGACTAGATAATAATGGTCGCATGAAAGTGAGCGTTTACGAAGCCAAATCGAAGCTTAGCCAGATGATCAATAAAGCGCTCGAGGGGGATGAGGTGATAATCACCCGGAACGGCAAAGACACGGTGAAACTCGTTCCGGCTCCCTCGCCAGAGAGTTGGATCGGTATGTGGCAAGGGCGGGGCGAAGTGTTGGATAGCTTTTTTGAACCCGACGGCAAAAGGAAAGCCGTGCAATAAAGGCGTTGCATGAAGATACTCCTCGACACGCACGTATTTCTTTGGGCATTAGTGACGCCCGAGAGACTTTCGGATGAGGCCGTTGAACTGCTTGCCGACGGA
>JAYVDQ010000314.1:0-8747 GCA_043749325.1 Chloracidobacterium sp.
GGAAATTATTCGTCTTTCAAACAAATAAAAATGCGTGAAACACTTGTCAACAATTCAATCATTTCGCATTACCGCATCGTCTCTAAGATCGGCTCCGGCGGAATGGGCGAGGTCTATCTCGCTCAGGACACAAAGCTCGACCGCAAGGTTGCGATCAAGTTTCTGAACGAAGAATTCAGCAAGGATGCGGACAAGCTGAATCGCTTTATTCAGGAAGCGAAGGCTGCGTCCGCGCTCAATCACCCGAATATTTTGACTGTTTACGAGATCGGCGAAACTGACAATACAAACTATATCGTCACGGAATTCATTGAAGGGAAAACACTGCGCGAGCATCTCTCGCGTAAGGAATCGCTTCAGCTAAATCAGATCCTGAAGATCGGCGTTCAGGCGGCGGAAGCTTTGTCGGCGGCCCATCAGGCGGGCATCGTTCACCGCGATATCAAGCCCGAAAACATAATGATCCGCAGGGATGGCTATGCCAAGGTGCTTGATTTTGGCCTTGCAAAGTTGTCAGAACCGCCTGCGTCAGCGGACGGCCAGTTAGCTAGCGAAGGCGCGACAAAAGTACAAGTCAACACGACACCCGGAATGGTCATGGGCACGGTCTCATACATGTCGCCCGAACAGGCACGTGGCAACCCAACAGACGCCCGAACGGATATCTGGAGCCTCGGCGTCGTTTTGTATGAAATGCTGGCCGGCAAAGTTCCATTCACTGGCGAAACGGTCAATCACACGATCGTCTCGATCCTCGAAAAAGAGCCGCTCCAGCTAGAAAAAGTCACCGGAGAATTACAGCGTATCGTCCGCAAATCGCTGACAAAAGATCTCGATATGCGGTATCAATCGGCCCGCGATCTGCTCATCGACCTCAAGAACCTGCGGCGAGACCTCGACATTCAGGGCGAGCTTGAGCGTTCGGTCGTTCCCAATCGTGAAACAGCGAATGCCTCGATTGAAAATGCGACTCAGATGCTCAGCGGCGGCGGTGAATCAACCGTCAGCGGACAAACCGTAGCAACGCAAAATGTCACGACCTCGTCGTCGAGTCTCGAATACGCTGTCACTCAGGCAAAGAGCCACAAGCTTGCAACTGCGATCGCGGCCGTTCTTCTTGTCGCCGTGATCTCAGCCGTTGGCTACTTCGGTTTTTTGTCGAAAGGCAGCTCAAAACAGATCGAGTCAATCGCCGTAATGCCTTTCGTTAACGACAGCGGTAATCCGGATGGCGAATATCTCTCGGACGGAATGACCGAGACGCTGATCAATAGCCTTTCGCAGATCCCGAATTTGAGTGTCAAGGCACGTTCGTCAGTCTTTAGGTACAAAGGCAAGGAGATCGATCCGAAAAAGGTCGCTGCCGAGCTAGGGGTGCAGGCCATATTGACCGGACGACTTATCCAGCGGGGCGATCAGTTGACGCTGAGTGTGGAACTGATCGACGGACAAACGGAAAACACCATTTGGGGCAATAAATACGAGCGAAAAGGCTCTGATCTCGTGGCACTGCAGAGCGAGGTCGCCCGTGATGTTTCGAGCAAACTCAAATCAAAGCTGTCAGGTGCTGATGCAGCAAAGGTCGAAAAGACTTTCACGGCAAATCCCGAAGCCTATCAACTTTATCTCAAAGGACGTTTTCAATGGAACAGGCGAACTGGCGAGTCGCTCAAACAGGCATCTGAATTCTATAAGCAGGCGGTCGAGAAGGACCCAAATTACGCGCTTGCCTACTCAGGCTTGGCTGAGACCTACGTCCTTTTCTCAAGTTATGCCGTCGCCTCGTCAAAAGACAGTATGCCTCAGGCAAAAGCGGCGGCCATGCGGGCGTTGGAGATCGACGATTCAATGGCAGAAGCACACACCGCGCTTGCCGAATATCTCAACCTTTTTGAATGGGACCGGATCGGTGCCGAAAGGGAACTTCGTCGAGCGATTGCACTTAACCCAAACTATGCGACCGCTCACCACTGGCTTGGAAGTGATCTTCTCGTCCCATTAAAACGGTTTGACGAAGCCTTAGCGGAGATGAGGCGTGCCGAGGAGCTTGACCCGCTTTCGCTAGTCATCGGAACGAATTTAGGCGATACGCTCCTATACAATCGCCGGTACGATGAAGCCATCGTGCAGTATAAAAGGGTTCTCACGCTCGACCCGAATTTTCAATACGCTCGCTTTGAACTGGGTTATGGTTTTCATCTAAAGGGAATGTTTCGCGAAGCAATTGCAGAATATCGAAAAGGTCTGGAATTGGGATATGATCCAGGATTCAATGGAAGTTTGGCGCTTTCACTGGCAAAGTCTGGGCAGCATGAAGAAGCGGTCAAGCTGCTAAACCGGTTAAAACTGGAATCCGCCGAGCGATATGTTCCGAGCTATGCTATTGCGATTATTTACATTGGGCTTGGCGAAAAAGATGAAGCATTCACCTGGCTGGAAAAAGATATTGCCGATCATTCACAACAAACTGCTTACTATTCGGTTGCCCCTGAGCTTGACGACCTGCGATCCGACCCACGATTCAAGGCGATGCTCAAACGCCTGAATCTGCCGGAATAAAATTATGAACCGATGCCCTGACGGGCTTTAGAGATTGATATGTCGCGGCACATACTCGAAACCGAAGAGACGCCGATCATCGAAACGCGCGAGCGGGTGCCGCTCGAATTTGAACCTCACCGCTACCGCGAAACAAGGATTTGCTGAAACGGATGGGTTGGCCGGAATTGAATTGTGCTAAATTATTGTCGGAGCGTCTGGCAATATGAATATCAATCAAGTTTCAAATAAACGGAACGAAATCGTGCAGATCGCCCGGCGTCACGGTGCGACGAATATCCGTGTGTTTGGCTCTGTTGCTCGCGGTGAGGCTGACAATAACAGCGATATAGATTTTCTGGTTGACCTGGAGCATGGCCGCAGTTTGCTTGATCTTGGTGGATTGTTGATGGATCTTCAGAAGCTGCTTGGGCAGTCCGTCGATGTTGTTACCGAAAAAGGCTTGCGTCCGCGAATCCGTGAACGGGTTTTGCGTGAGGCCCGAGCGATATGAGGGATGATCGCGAAAGGCTTTTGGATATTCTTGAAGCAATTGAGCGGATCGAGAAATATACCGCTCGCGGTCGCTCGGTCTTTGACGAAGACGAACTGATCCAACCTGGGTTCTGCACCACCTCCAGATAATTGGCGAAGCGGTTCGGGCTTTGTCCCCCGAAACTACTTCACACTCAGAAGACATCGAATGGTCAAAGATCATTGGGATGAGAAATATTCTTGTTCATAATTATTTCAGTATCGACACGGATATTGTATGGGCCGTGATCGAAAATGACTGCACAATCTGAAGACCATGATTCAGGCCTATCTCGCCGAACATCCGGTTTAGAAGGTAACCTTCGCTTTTTGCCTCTCCAGGAATTATGAAACGACGCGCTGGCGGGCTTTTAATATTGATATGTCGCGGCACATTATCGAAACCGAAGAGACGCTGATCATCGAAACGCCAGAGCGCGTGCCGCTCGAATTTGCGCTGGCGTCGATAGGGAACCGGTTTCTGGCGGTTGCGATTGACCATTTTATTCAATATTTGTCGATCTTTTTGATTGCGTGGTTTTTCCTGAGCATAGCCGGTTTTAGCTCGTCCGATGTCGCCGATGCACCGGAACGGTTGCTTAGCGAAATGCCGAAATGGACGATCGCATTGATGATAATAGTCCTTTTCCTTATCTTTGCTGGATATTTTATTGTTTTCGAATGGCTGTGGAACGGGCAGACGCCGGGCAAACGGCTGCTGAAATTACGCGTCATTCGCGAGGACGGGCGGCCCCTCACATTGTGGGAGGCGATAGCCCGCAATCTACTACGAATCTGCGACGCGGTGCCGGGTTTTATTTTGCCGGTCTATTCCATTGGATTGATCGTTATATTTATGAGCAATCGCGATCAGCGTGTCGGCGATATCTTTGCCGGAACGGTCGTCGTTCGTGAACGCGCGGACGAGGCACCGACCTTTGCCGAGACTTTCTCTAATCCGGTCAGCGACGTGGCCTTTACACGCGTTCAGAAAAAGGCCGAGATCGAAGCTAATGTCGCCCTTTTATCCGAAAGGGAGGTCGAGGTCGTCGAGAGTTTTCTCCGCCGCCGGTGGGACCTGACCGACCGTCAGCGGCTGTGGATGGCGTGGCGAATTGCCCTGCCGCTGATGTATAAACTCAAGCCTGGCTATAATTTAGATAATTTCACCTACGAAGGTTTTCTCGAGGAAATACTGCACCGCTTTCACGCAAAGCAGCGGTTTTTGAATTGACTCTACGACTGGCAGCCGGACTGGAATACGGCGGAAATAAATCCGATCAATGCTCTCCGCCTGGCCGTTCTCAGATTTTCCTCGAACGGCACGACAAGATACCTTACCCGCGCGTCGGACCTGTTGAAAGCATTGTGGTATGCGAAATAATGCTTTCCTCCTACGATGGGTCCTAGAGCCGAGGTCAGGGCGGGTTCAAGATAGATGACGTATATTGTATCGTCGCCTGGCCGCGCCACAGGGTTGTCATTGATTATGCCCGACAAACCGCTCTGGATCTGTAGATCGGAAACCACACCTCCTTCTCCGACGTCGATTAGCTTTTCTTCATAATTATTAACCGAATACAAGCTCTTCCCGCCAGATCGTTCGAAAAAGTCAAGCTCGATGGTGTCGGAAGCATTAGATATCAAGTTCGATAAAACCGATTCTCTCGCACGTAAGGCGTCTGCCGCCCAGCCTTTTCCGAGAAAAATACTGTACTGATGGGGTTCGAAGATAGATTTGTCCGACTGCCTGACCGGCAGCGTATCGCCCACCACAATGCAGGCGCGGCCTCGATCTTCGTTAGTTACGGCTTGTGTTGGGCCTGACGGAAGCTTCTTGGCGTCACGCACCTGCGCCTGTACTACGGATATTGCTGCAAATACGATGAGTAAAAGATATTTGGTCTTCATAGGCTTATCGCTAGGGAGTAGTAATATTCAATAAAAAATCGTCGACAACAAATGACGTCTTAAGACTAGAGTCTTCGATCCCGATCAGGTAAACCTGGATCGCCTGGCCTTTATACGGGGTTAGATCGAAAGACGATTGAGCATATCCGGCGGCGGCGTTGAGATTTGAATAGGTGGCAAGCGTTGCCAGCACCGTGCCTGACGAATTGCGAATCTGTAGTTTTAGCGTGTCATAGGCCGTCGTAGTAGTCGTTTCAGCGGTATCTATGTGCCACCAGAACGAGAGGGAAGCGTTTGTGGCTGAACCTGGGATCGTTACCTGTTGATACAAGGTATCGGTATGAACGGACCCATATCCGTTAAGCCACGCTTTCCACGAACCGCTGTGAGGCGGCTGAACGTTGCTGTTGTTGATGACGGATGGCGTGACGATCCACGGCGACGGATTTGCGGAACCGTTTTCAAATCCTCCATTTATCAGAAGCTGTTGTGTGCCGCCGGCGCTGTTAATGGTCAATGTCATCGAGGATGAACGCGTAAGCCCTCCACCCGTCCCGCTTACTGTGACCGGATACGTGCCGGACGGAGTTGACGCCCCGGTTGAAATTGTCAAAACGGAGGAACCAGTTCCCGGCGCCGCGATAGATATTGGACTAAAGCTCGCTGTCGCGCCGGCAGGGAGACCCGTCGCCGAAAGTGAAATGGACGAATCAAACCCGCCCGACACGGACGATGTGACAGTAGATGTACCCGAACTTCCGGCCGTGAGCGTTAGATCTGACGAAAGCGTCGAGACCGCAAAATTTGGAGAAACGGCCGTCGTAGCGATATTTAGAGCAAAATCATCAAAGATGAACGAGGTCTTTAGACTTGCATCCTCGACACCAACCAGGGAGATCTGAATACTCTGCCCTTTATAAGGAAGCAGATCAAATGTTGATTGCGTATAGCCTGGCGCCGCGTTTAGATTTGAATAGGTTGCAAGCGTCGCGAGTATCGAGCCCGATGAATTGAGGATCTGTACTTTCAGCGTGTCGTAGGCGGTAGAGGTGCTGGTCTCGGTGGTGTCGATGTGCCGCCAAAAGGAAAGAGAAGCGTTCGTAGATGTACCCGGAATTATTACCTCTTGAGATAAGCTGTCGGTGTGGACCGCACCAAACCCGTTGAGCCATGCTTTCCAAGAGCCGCTGTGCGATGGCTGTAGACTGCTGCTGTCGATAACGGACGGTGAAACCGACCACGGGGATGGATTTGCCGACCCGTTCTCGAATCCCGGATTACCTAAGATCTGTTGGCCGCCGCCGCCCACGACCGTCAGATTAACGGCGATGGAACGGTTTTGGCCGCCGCCCGTGCCATTGACCACGATATTGTAGGTTCCGCCAGGCGTCGCCGAGCCGACAATAACATTCATTGTCGAAGATCCCGATCCGGGGGCGTCAAACGACGAAGGTGCAAAACTAACGGACGCTCCGGCGGGAAAGCCCGTAGCGGATAGCGAGACCGCCGAGTTGAAACCGCTAAGGATCGTTGAAGTGACGGTCGCTGAACCCGTACTGCCCGGTGCGATATTCAGGGACGACGATGAGGACGAAAGCGAAAATGTCTCTCCAAAAACGATGTCGATGATCGGATGTAGCTCTATTGCATTTGGTGCAATACCTTCTTGCCCTTCGTTATAATCAAAGAATCCGACGCCCGTGATCTGCACGGGAACGCTTGCATCCTGAAAATTTGATGTTGGCGTGAACATCGCGTTAAACTGGTTACGAGCATGGACGATAGCGGACCGGAATGGACTGCTTGCGGGGACGCAGTTCGGGTCCGGTATCTCGCCTATCATGGTGCGGCCGGCACCATCCCTGAAGACAATATGGTAATCCGCATCGTACGAGCGCACATATTTGACCAACGTAGCGCTCAAAACCCACGTCGTGGTTTCGGTCGGCTTGATACGGGTAGTGTCCGGTAGCTTTTTGGGTTTTGATAACGCGGTTAGATTTGCGATCGTGGTGGACGTGGCTGAGCTAAGGTTCACCTGGTACGCGTCGGTATCCGTTCCGGCTTTAACCGGCCACCGCTCGCCATCGCATTGTGCATAACCGTCGACGGATGCCCCTAATACGAGAAGTAAGCTGAGTACCAAAAGATAGAGAAGTCGGTTCATATTGCCATTGGTTTGTCCGGCGAATTAAGGATAGGGGGCAAGGCGCAGAACTGTCGCCCAGGTCAACATACGTTATCCTTTGTCACTGGGTAAATACTCAATCAAGTGCGAATTCCAATTTTCACGAGTGGTTGGTTCTCCCGATATTTATAAATCAGCAATTGATGCGACAGGCGGGCCGAAGTTTGACACAATGATTATTTGCCGCCTGGAAATTGGGACCGGCGATTTAAAATGAAAAAGCGAAGCATACTTGTCACCGGCGGTGCCGGATTTATAGGTTCGCATCTCGTCGACCGCTTGCTCGCGGAGGGTGATTGGCAGATCACGGTCGTTGACGATTTTAACGATTTTTATTCACCGGATATCAAACGGGCCAATATCGTCGGTCATCTGACATCGCCGAATTGCAGGGTCGTAGAGGCCGACATCCGTGATGAAGCCGCGATGGCGGCGTTGTTTGCCGAGAACAAATTCGATGTGATCGCCCATCTCGCGGCCCGGGCAGGAGTCCGGCCGTCTCTCGCGGAACCGAAACTCTACGCGGAGACAAACATTAACGGCACGCTGAATCTGCTCGATCTGGCTAAGGAACACGGAGTAAAACAATTTGTCTTTGGCTCGTCATCGAGTGTTTACGGCATAAATACTAAGGTGCCGTTTGCCGAGGATGACCGCATTCACCAGCCGATCTCGCCTTATGCGGCAACTAAAGCAGCGGGCGAATTGCTCTGTCATACATATTCGCATTTGTACGATATCCGCACCGTTTGCCTGCGGTTTTTTACTGTTTACGGGGCGCGGCAACGGCCGGACCTCGCGATACATAAATTCTCGAAATTGATCTCTGAGGGTAAACCGATCCAGGTCTTCGGCGATGGCTCCTCCCGCCGCGATTACACTTACATAGACGATATTATCCAGGGGGTGCGGGCCGCGATCGATTATGATCGCTCAATACACGAGATCTTTAACCTGGGCGAATCTCAGACCGCCACTCTTGCCGCATTGATCGAGCTGATCGAACGCAGCCTCGACAGGAACGCCATCATTGACCGCCAGCCATGGCAGCCCGGAGACGTCCCTACGACATTTGCCGATATTACAAAATCGAGGAATCTTCTGGGCTACAACCCGACGACAAAGATCGCGGAAGGGATACCGAAGTTTGTTGAGTGGTTTAGATCAAAGAAGTAACCGCGAAAATACACCCTCGAAACATTTCGCCAGCGGAAATGTTGGCTAAATCGTCAGTGCGCCTGTATACTATTTTGCGTTCACAAAATAGCATATAGGTTACGGCGCGGAGGTACATCATGCTCGGAAAGACCATCTCGCACTATCACATCACCTCACAGCTTGGCGAGGGCGGGATGGGAGTAGTGTATGAGGCTGAAGACACCAACCTAGGCCGCCACGTCGCGTTAAAGTTCCTGACCCCAACGTTGGCCAACGACGAGGGTTTGCTCCAGCGGTTCCAGCGAGAGGCTCGAGCGGCATCATCGCTCAATCACCCGAATATCTGCACCATTCACGGGATCGAGCAGCACGAGTCCCAGCATTTTATCGTCATGGAGTTGCTAGACGGCGAGTCGTT
>JAYVDQ010000315.1:0-2915 GCA_043749325.1 Chloracidobacterium sp.
GGTGTCTCACCGGTTCCTTCGACAAGCGGGATCTTGATCAAAACCTCGTCCGGCTTATCGGTCGAAGCCTGTATGACCGGATCGGCAACGCCCGCATTATGCAGTGCTCCGCGAAGTTCGTCGTCGCTCGGATGCTCCCCTTTGAACTTGGCAACTATCACGGTGCCGCCCTTAAAGTCCACACCCAGATTAAAAGCCTCAGTGCCGCCCGGCGTGTACTGGCGTCCGATGGTGGACACAAGGCCCGCCAACATAATAAAGATCGAAAACGCAATGAAAAATTTTCGCTTTCCAAGCCAATCAATGTGGATATTCTGAAACAAATTAAACATGTTTTTGAGTGGAGAGTAGAGAGTAGAAAGGGGAGAGCAAATCCGAGAGCTTTCGCTCTCCACTCTCAACTCTCAACTCTCGACTCTTAAATACTTAGCTTTGCCATATTTGGATTACGGCTCAATTCCCAATTAAAGATCGTGCGGGATACAAAGACCGCCGTGAAAAGATTGATAAGCAGGCCGAGGATCAGCGTCACGGCAAATCCTTTAATAGGACCGGAACCGGTCACATAAAGGATCACAGACGAAATGATAGTCGTAATATGCGTATCAATGATCGTCACAAATGCACGATCAAATCCAAGGCTGATACTCTCCGGCACCGAAAAGCCCAACCGAATTTCCTCCCGAATACGCTCAAAAATAAGCACGTTCGAGTCGACTGCCATACCGATGCCGAGGATCAATCCGGCAATTCCGGGCAGCGTGAGCGTAGATCCGAATACGATCAAGGCCGCCACCGTGAGGATCATGTTCAAAATCAACGCAACTACGGCATTTACGCCGGAGCCGCGATAATAAAAGAGCATAAATACGATAACGAGTATGAGCCCGCCTATCGACGCGGTAACACCCGCTTTGATCGAGTCAGCACCGAGGCTCGGCCCGACCGTTCGCTCTTCCTGATACTCGATCGCCGCAGGCAATGCACCCGATTTTAATGTAAGGGCAAGATCGTCGGCGGTTCCCTTCGTGAATCTGCCTGAGATCTCACCCGAATCGAAGATCTGCGATTTGATATAAGCCGCAGACTTGACCTCGTCGTTGAGTACAACGGCCATGTAGTTGCCGATATTCTTTCCGGTCCAGTCGCCGAATTTCTGTGCGCCGGTCGGTTTAAAGGAAAACGAGATCTGATAATCGCTGCCGCCGCCCTTACCTTGAATGGCGGCCGCGTCGCGAAGCTCGCTGCCGTCCACGACCGCCGGATTTTCAACTACAACGTACTGTTTAGGTTTTGCGTCGGCGGCAGGCGTTGGAGAAGTTTTTGGGGCTTCGTCCCGTTCCGCATAGACCAAAACCTTTCGCGTTAACGATTCCTTGCCCCCGATGGACTGTAAAGCAGCCTCTTTTGAGGGATACGTTTGAACCGGGGTCGGGTTTGGCGGACTGACTATCTTCATCAGCTCAAGCCTCGATTCACCTTTAACAAGGTCTTTCACGCGCTCCGGATTCTCTACACCCGGCATCTGAAGCAGGATCTGGCCGGAGTCGGACGCGCCTTGCCGCTGTAGAGTTGGCTCCTTAACGCCAAAAGCGTTAATACGGCTCTCGATGATCTTATATGCCTGATCCGTAGCCTGATCCTTTAATTTCGCCTGAGCCTGCTTAGGCAGTGACCAAACGATCGCGTTGCCGCTGGTGGATTCCGTCCAGTTGGTAAAGTCAACCTTTTTCTTAACCGCATCAAGCACAGCCGCGGCCTGCGCCGCATCAGTAACATTCAAGGTGATCTGGTAATTCCCGCTTTCTGCAATATACGAAGCGTCGCCGACCGGCAGCGGCTGTCCGCTGTCATCCTTGGCGGCCTTGGCAGCCTGCACGGCCGCGATCTCATTATTCTCCGTAAGTTTTTTGAGGTATTCCTCAGTTTTCACCCTCATCACGAGATGCGAACCACCCCTAAGATCAAGGCCAAGATTAATATTGCCCGCAAGGTTATCTTTGATGCCTTGCCACGTAAAATCGCTCCCCCCAGGCGTGTGCCGCGGGCCAAACACGAGGTAAATGCCGACGAGAGTAATGGCGATTATGATCGCCGTTCTGATTAGTAAACCGGTATTCTTCATTGCTGTCTTGCTGCCTAAATCTTTTATAAACCTGCTTCAGGCTTCTTGCCGACCACGGCGCTTTTGCCTATCTCGAGAAATGATTTTTCCGCGCTCTGGATAATGTAGCTCGTTTCTTTTATTTCCTTAATCTTCCCTATCACACCGCCATTCGTCACCACTTCGTCGTTGATCTTTAGCTGGGCGATCATATCCTGTAGCTGCTGTTTTTGCTTCTTCTGGGGTAGAATCACCAGGAAATAAAAGATGCCAAAGATAAAAACGAAAGGCAGGATCGTCCAGATCAAGCTGCTGCCGCCGCTAGGGGCGTCCTGAAACAGAAATAGGTAGATATTCATTGTAAATTATCCCGAAAGACAAAAAGGTCATAATATACATTTACAATGGCTTTATCAAATCGCGTTACGCATCGTTATTGCCAAGCTTGCCTAAAAACTCTTTCCTGAACGCCTTAAACGTCCTCGATTTGATCGCTTCTCTTGTCCGCTCCATCGTATTCTTAAAGAAAGCAAGGTTATGATGGGAGATCATTATCGAGGCATTCATTTCGCCGGCTTGATATAGATGCCGCAGGTATCCGAGCGAATAACGGCGGCACACTGAGCAGCCGCATTCAGGATCGAGTGGCTGCGAATCGAGGGCGAATTTCGCATTGCGAATGTTTAATTTCCCATGCGAAGTAAAAGCGCTCCCGGTGCGGCCGTTACGCGTGGGAATTACGCAATCGAACATATCAACGCCGCAATTCACTGCTTCGATCAAATCTTCCGGCGTGCCGACGCCCATCAAA
>JAYVDQ010000316.1:0-3417 GCA_043749325.1 Chloracidobacterium sp.
CGGCTTTCTTTTTGTCCTTGAGCGGGCGGCCGAGATGGGACGCGAGGATGACTTTGGAACCTTGCTCGACGGCGTATCTGATCGTCGGCAAAGCGCCGCGGATCCGGGTGTCATCGGCTATCACGCCGTTTTTGATGGGAACGTTGAAATCAACCCGGATGAAGACGCGTTTGCCGTGAATATCGATGTCTTTTATCGTCTTTTTGTTCATTACTATAGAGAGAAAACATAATCGAAAAAGGGCAGCCCTTGCTGCCCTCTCTCACTTTAATTCCACCTGAGATTTGGACATTACCTTGTCGTTCTTAAATGAGAGGATGATCGATTTGTACTTCTCGCCTTCCCATTTATTGACCGAAAACCTCACGCCGCCGCCCACCGAATTACTGATCTCAGTTCCCTTGCCGCCGAGTATGCGTTCGACATCTGGCCGGGCTGTCCCGATCTTGATCTGGTTGTATTTATCCATCGTGAAGTCATAGTCCCCTTTTGGAGAGGTCGATGGAGTATCGGGGGGCGATGAGGCCACAGGAGTCGAACGCGGCGGCGTATTCTTCTCCGAGAGTTCCCGCAGTTTGTTAGGGCAAGAACAGCCCAAAACGACAAGAAATATCGTCGTTATCGCAAGATTTAGTAAGTTTTTCATTCAGTTTAGTTCAAGCCACTATTTCATTAAAGCCCTTTCTTCGCAATGAATTTGACCAGATCGCGTACGCGGCATGAGT
Source organism: Chloracidobacterium sp. (assembly GCA_043749325.1). Lineage (GTDB taxonomy): Bacteria > Acidobacteriota > Blastocatellia > Pyrinomonadales > Pyrinomonadaceae > OLB17. The sequence continues at coordinate 726 of JAYVDQ010000316.1, forward strand.
AGCCCCATTCGTTGTCATACCACGAGAGTATCTTTATGCATGTGCCGTCGATCACTTTTGTATTTTCAGCGTCCACTATCGACGAATTGGAATTTCCCTTAAAATCTATCGAGACCAGGGGCTCTTCGCTAAATGCCAGAATTCCCTTCAAAGTGCCATTCGCGGCATCCTTCAGCGTCTGATTTACCTCGTCGGTGGAGGTTGAGCGTTCGACGTTCATAACGACGTCGACGAGCGAAACATTCGGCGTAGGAACACGGACCGATATGCCGTCAAATTTGCCTTTCAGCTCTGGAATGACCAGTGCAACAGCTTTTGCGGCCCCGGTCGAGGTCGGGATCATGGACAGCGCGGCGGCGCGGGCGCGCCGGAGATCTTTGTGCGGCAGATCGAGCAACTGTTGGTCGTTCGTGTAGCTGTGGATCGTGTTCATCAACGCATTTTTGATGCCGAATTTATCATGAATGACCTTTGCGACCGGTGCCAGACAATTGGTTGTGCATGATGCGTTCGAGATGATGTGATGGTTGTGCGGATCGTACATGACATCGTTAACGCCAAGCACGATAGTCACGTCTTCACCCTTTGCCGGGGCCGAAATAATTACCTTCTTCACATCGCCGCGAAGATGTTTTTTGGCGTCTTCGGCGTTTGTAAAACGGCCCGTTGATTCGATCACGATATCGGCCCCAACCGACGCCCAGTCGATCGCGGCCGGATCTTTTTCGCTGAAAACCCGGAAGCTGTCTCCCTCAATATTGATCCTACCGTCACCCGCCGTGATCTCGTGATCGAGATTTCCCATGATCGAGTCGTATTTGAGCAAATGGGCCAGCGTTTTTGTGTCTGTCAGGTCATTTACCGCCACGAGATCGATATCGGCGTCGCCGAGCCATGTTCTTACGACTGCACGTCCGATACGTCCGAAGCCGTTAATACCCACCTTAATTGCCATTATGATTTAGATTCCTCCGATAAATTGCGTATATTAAAACCATCAAGATATCGCAAATGAAGGGAAAACTCAAAGACCCCACACGTAAGGCCGGTTGCGAGATTGTTGAAACAAACGCAAAACCGCAGACGTAGTATCGGTTTGAGATTTTAAGCAATTCATAAGTTAAAATTGATCGGGTCGGAGCTATCAATAATGAAACTTTCGTGTTTTCGCATTCTAATTCTTTTGAACATTCTCATCGGAGCGATCGGTGTTACGGCTCCGTCTGTTTCTGCTCAGGAACCGCAGGTCGCGAAAAATATGGGCGATGTGCGTGATATTTCCAATAATCAGATCACAAAGCCTAAAGATACGGCCGCGGCTTGGACACTTGGGGCTTCAAGCGTGAATCGCGTGGGTGTTCAAACCGCCCAGCCGGTGCCACTCACGCTGGCGGACGCAATCCGGCGTTCGCTGGAAAATAACAACGATATCGAGATCTCGCGTGACGATGTGCGGTTTCAGGAGGCGCAGATTCGCTCGCTGCTGGGGATCTATGATCCGGTTTTTACGGCTACCCCCAATTTTTCCCGTAGCCACACTACGGGCCAAGCAGCAACTAAGGATTTTCGCGCTAACGCAAACTTCAGCCAGTTTTTGGAACGCGGAGGCGGCAGTTATCAGGTTTTTCTAAATAATCAGCGAACCGAGAGCGCGTTTGGACAAGCTCAGGTCAGCTCGGGAGCAATCTCCAGCACCAGCAGCGCAACGTATTTTTCTTCGCTGGGGGTTAATTTTACCCAGCCTCTGGGCCGCAACTTCCGGATCGACAGCCGCCGCCACGGCATCACGATCGCCCGCAAGCGGCTCGAACAAACCGACACGGATTTTCGGCTCCAGGCGAATACTACGATCTCTTCCGTCCAGCGGGCCTATTGGGATTTTGTTTTTGCCCTCCGTAACCAGCAAAATCAGGTCGCGAATGTGAATTTAGCAAAGGAAAATCTGCGTCAGATCGAGGTCCGGATAGACGCCGGCTCCGCCGCTCCCCTCGAACGCGCGGAGGTCGCAACTGAGCTTGCCAACCGCGAAGGTGACCTGCTGCTCGCGACACAGCAGGTTGCAACCGCCGAAAACACAATAAAGCAGATCATTATTCGCGAACCGCTTTCAGCCGAATGGACCCAGACGTTCGTGCCGACCGACAATCCGGCTTTTAGCCTTGATCCCGTGAGTCTCGACTCTTCTTTGAAGGACGCGATGGACAACCGTTTCGAGCTAAAACGGCTCAAGCTCCAGAAAGAAATAAATCAGAGCGACATCGAATTTTACAAAAATCAGATCAAACCACAGATCGACCTTAACTCGACGTTTTCGCTCAACGGTTTGTCGCGAAGCGGCACTAGCGCAGCTACGACGACCAATCTAATTACTGGTTCGGCGGACCTGTTTTTATTCAATTCGCTAAATGCAACGCGCACCTCGCTTTTGCTGCCGACCTTTGTAAACCCGACCCTGGTGATCCCGGCTTCGCCATCATATTTGTTCGGCGGATTTAATCGCTCGCTTGCAAATATTTTCCGGCCGGACGCTCCCAATTTCTCGGTCGGCGTGACTATCTCGTTCCCGCTCAGAAACCGGACGGCCAAGGCAAATCTTGACGGCGCCAAGGTAACCGAGCATCAGCTTGACGCCCAGACACGCAGGCAGGAGGAGACGGTGATCGTCGATGTGCGAAATGCCGTACAGGCCGTC
>JAYVDQ010000317.1:0-2048 GCA_043749325.1 Chloracidobacterium sp.
CACTGTTTATCGCTCACCATCTGAGGTGAAACTGCATTCATTATACAAACTATAATTCTATCCGTCTTTCGTTTGTTCGTAAATCCTAATTCTACTGTAGATTTACGTCAAATGATTAAAGTTCGTTCACAGCTATTTCAAGGCAATTGACGATGTGGTCACTTTTTTGAAACTATGCTAAAAAATCTGTCGTAGTAATGGCTTGATACGACAGGACATTACCATTTCGTTATACTCTGACAAGAGATACTTTTTCGCGGAGAGGGGCTGAAAACTATGGCATTGAGCCGTAAAAAGAAGATCATTATTTTTAGCGGGGTGGGCCTGCTCGTAGTTATTATCATCGTCGCCAGCATTTTTGCGACGCGTACCGACACGCCGGAGGTGACGGTTGTTAAGGTCGAGACCCGCAAGGAATTGCGTTCGACTGTGACGTCGTCCGGCGAGGTGCGGCCGATCCAGTTTATGAACCTAACGAGTGAGGTTCAGGGCCGGATCGAGGAGATCTACGTTAAGGAAGGCGACCATGTGACCAAGGGCCAGCCGCTCGTGCGGCTCGATCCAAATCAGCTCCAGTCGAATACCGATGCCCAGACCGCGGCGTTTCAGACGGCTGAGGACGAGATCCGTGTTACTCAGTCGCAGGTGACGGCGGCGCAGAATTCGCTCTCGCAGTCGCAGCAGCAGTATAACGTGGTGCAGGTTGCCGTTGATTCGGCGAGACAGGCGTTAGAGGCGGCTCAAACCGATGTCGACCGCGAGTTGAAGAATGTCGCGGTCGCTAAACGCGAGCTACAGCGGACGGCCCAGTTGTTCGAAGGCGGCGTTTCGTCGAGGGCAACTTATGACGATGCAAAAGATAAGGTCGATCAGGCAGAGATCGCGCTCCGCAATGCCCAGTCGCGTCTAAAATCGCAGACTCTGGCGATCAAGGAAGCAAACACCCGGCTTGCTCAGCAGTCTATTGCCGTGCGTGACGCCCGCCGTGCCGTCGATACGGCAAACCTTAACGTAAAGTCGAGCCAGTCGCGTGCAAATCAGTCGGCGGCGGTCCTTCGCGGACAGAAAAACCAGCGTGATAAGACTATGCAGGTTGCCCCCATTAGCGGTGTCGTCGCCGAGATTCCTTCAAAGGTCGGCACGTTTGCTGTCGCCAGTCTTTCAAGTACCGCGCTGATGACGATAGCGGATATGTCCACGGTCAATGTGGAGGTTAAGGTTGACGAAACGTCGATCGATAAGGTTATGGTCGGCCAAAAGGCCAAGATCAAGGTCGATGCATTTGGCGACAAAGAGATTCTCGGCGAAGTAACACAGAAAACTCCGCTTGCGGTCGGTAAATCGCAGACTAGCGGCGGGCTTTCGACCAACATCAATGTGCAGGAAGCGAAGGAATTCCGAGTAGTTATTCGATTGAATGACCTGCCGAACGAGATCAAGGATGGACTTCGCCCGGGAATGAGCGCGACCGCCGAGATCACTACGAAGGTGGTCAATGATGTGATCGCCGTTCCGCTACAAGCTGTTATTGAAAAGAAGCCGGAGGCAAATCCGTCCCCGACTATCGTGGGCGACACGCCTGCCGTAGCGGAGAAACCCAAGAATATTATTGGTGTTTACATTTTACAGGATGGTAAAAAGGCAAAATTTGTGGAGGTCGAAACCGGCATCATCGGCGAATCCGACCGCCAGATCATCAGCGGGCTGAAAGAAGGCGACGAGGTGATCACCGGCCCAAGCCGTGTGCTGAACACCATCAAAGAGGGGGCCATCGTCAAAAAACAGGTCAAGAAAGAGGGCGAAGCGGCGAATAAATCGTAGTTGTCAGTAGTTAGTAGTCAGTTGTCGGTAGCATGTGAGAGGACACCAGCTCATTCTAATCCCACCCGCCGCTACTGACTACCGACACCTGACAACTGACCACTGATTATGTACAGATTTATGGATGAAGAAAACGGCAATGGCAAAGGTTCGGGGATGCCTTCCGCGGCTGGCGGCGAAGCCCTGATCAGCATGAAGCACATTTGGAAGACTTACCAAATGGGCAC
>JAYVDQ010000318.1:0-2423 GCA_043749325.1 Chloracidobacterium sp.
CGATGTCGTTGGTCGGCTCATCGAGCAGCAGGACGTTAGCACCGGTCTTGAGCATTTTTGCCAAATGCACGCGGTTGCGTTCGCCGCCGGAAAGTTGACCGACAAACTTCTGCTGATCGGCGCCTGAGAAGTTGAATTTTGACACATAAGTACGTGCATTCATCACGCGTGTCCCGAGCGTCACATTGTCCAATCCGTCGGCTATCTCGTCAAAAACGGTCTTTTCCGCGTTCAGGCTGTCACGCGACTGGTCGACGTAGCCGAGCTTCACGGTCTCTCCTACCTTGAAAACACCGCTATCGGCGTTTTCCTGACCGGTAATTAACCGAAAAAGCGTAGTTTTCCCCGCGCCGTTGGGGCCGATGACGCCAACAATACCGCCTTTTGGCAGGGTAAACTCGAGATTTTCGAACAATACCGTGTCGCCGTAAGCCTTTGAAACCTTGTGTGCCTCGATCACCACATCGCCAAGACGCGGGCCGGGGGGAATGTAGATCTCGAGGTCGTCGGCATGCTTTTCGGACTCGGTCGCGAGCAGGTCTTCGTAATCGTTAATGCGGGCTTTCGACTTGGCGTGGCGGCCCTTTGGCGACATGCGTATCCACTCGAGCTCGCGTTCGAGCGTCTTTTGCAACTTGTCCTCGCTGCGTGCTTCCTGCGCGAGACGCGTACTCTTTTGCTCAAGCCAACTTGAGTAATTACCTTGATATGGAATTCCCTGCCCGCGATCGAGTTCGAGTATCCATCCGGCAATATTGTCGAGGAAATAACGGTCATGTGTGACGGCGATGATCGTGCCTTCGTATTTTTGCAGATGCTGCTCAAGCCAGCCCACGCTCTCGGCGTCGAGATGGTTGGTCGGCTCATCAAGCAGCAAAATGTCTGGTTTTTGCAGCAGCAGTCGGCACAACGCGACGCGGCGTTTTTCACCGCCGCTTAACGTACTAATGATCGCGTCCGGCGGCGGGCAGCGAAGCGCGTCCATCGCCATCTCAAGCCGCGAGTCGAGGTCCCATGCGTCGACGTGGTCGAGCTTTTCCTGCACCTCGCCCTGCCGTTCGATAAGCGCGTTCATCGCGTCGTCGTCCATCGGCTCGGCAAATTTGGCGTTGATCTCTTCGAATTCCTTGAGCAGATCGACGGTCGTCTGAACCGCTTCCTCGACGATCTGCTGAACAGTCTTTGTCTCGTCGAGCTTCGGCTCCTGTTCGAGATAGCCAACCGAGTAGCCCTTCGAAAAAACGACCTCGCCGTTAAATTCCTTGTCCGTGCCCGCAATGATGCGGAGCAGCGAAGATTTACCCGCGCCGTTCAGTCCAAGCACCCCGATCTTCGCTCCGTAAAAGAAAGAAAGATAAATGTCCTTAAGGACAGGCTTTTTGTCGTAAAACTTACTGACCTTGACCATCGAAAAGATGATCTTGTTTGGTTCTGTATTGCTCATTATTTATTGTTTTGTTTTATCCAATTCTTCCACCAACGTTGGAGGTCCTTGCGGTTCTTCGGTTCGCTTACGTAATTGAAATACGCGTAGATTCCATTGGAATCCCACTCCTGACGAGACTTTTCCGGTAGCGATTCAAGTAGCCGGCGTTCCCAGTCGTGACCGTCGTCTTTGCTCAAAATATCTAGGAGAGTGAACAGCGCCGTATCACCTACAGCGAAGTGTTGCCAGACCGGAACGGAATATCTAGGGTCCGGCACCTCTCGTCTATCTGCAATGTTCTCAATCAAACAAGGAATCGCGGTATCATCTTTCAAAACGAGGGCTTCGTAAATCGGGTCCGTTGGCGTTGGCTCGAATGTCGGAAGGGTCTTGATATCTTTCAGCTTTGCACAAAGTTGTTCTGGCGAGGCACGTAATAGCTCCTCAGGAATAGGAGGTTTTGTTGGCTTTGGCTCTCGCGTTGGCAGCGTCTGTGGAGTCTGTGTGGTCTGTACTACGTCAACAACCCTGTCCTGACAGCCAGACAGAGAACCCACGAACAATACCAATGCGAAGCAATATAGTTTCATGCGCCTATAATTACCTCGCGAGCTTTTAGTTTATGTATTCTATCTCGCTTCACCACAAACCCAATTCCCGCTCCCTCAGGTGCGGTGATCATCCCCTCCGCCGAAACTTCGACCGCCGGTTCGATGATGTCTTCGTGCCAATATCTCTTCGACGCCGATACATCGCCGGGCATTGTGTAGCCAGCGAGTGTCGAGATCGCGATATTGTGTGCTCGGCCGATGCCGGATTCCAGCATGCCACCGCACCAAACGGGCATTCCGGCTTCTCGGCAGACTTTCTCTACAAGTTTTGACTGGGTGTGGCCGCCGACGCGGCCATTTTTTAGATTGATGATCTTGCCCGATTTTAGCTCGATAGCTTTTCGTGCGTCCTCGGGCGATTCGATCGGCTCGTCGAGACAGACGGG
>JAYVDQ010000319.1:0-3136 GCA_043749325.1 Chloracidobacterium sp.
AAAAGGATTTCAAGATCTTTGAGAACGATGTGCCGCAAAAGATCACTTATTTCCAATCCGAGGAGCAGCCATTTACGGTCATTCTGATGATCGACGTCAGCCCCTCGACCAAGTACAAGATGGACGAGATCCATTTCGCGGCGGTCACCTTTGTCAATCAACTGCGGCCGACCGATAAGGTAATGGTCGTCGCCTTTGACCAGCGGATACACCTATTGACCCAGGCGCCGACCTCGGAAAAACAGGCGATCTTTGCTGCTATTTACAAGGCGACGGTCGGCAGCGGCACGAGCCTCTACGAGGCCGTCAATTTTGTTACCGATCTCGATCTGATCAAGGTGCCCGGACGCAAGGCCGTGGTGCTCTTTACCGACGGAGTCGACACGACCTCGCGGCAGGCGAGCTTTGAAAGCACCGTCGCCGGTGTGCAGGAGGTCGATTCCCTCATCTATCCGATCCACTACAACACCCAGACCGACATGTCGCCGATCGTGCGCACCGCGTCCGGAGCCCCCGCCCAAATACCGCCCGATGTGCTCGCTCTACTGGCCGCCCGCGGCCTGAGCATCGACCCGCGAGCAATTGTCGGCGGGGCGGGCCGCGGTTCGGGTGCCGCCGCGTACGCAAAAGGCCAGCTCTATCTGCAAAAACTCGCCGAAAATAGCGGCGGCCGCATCTTTGACGCCAGCGACATCAAAAATCTTGAGGCCTCGTTCGCGGGCGTCGCCGAGGAACTGCGGCGGCAATACTCGATCGGTTACTACCCCGAGCAAGAGGGCCAGCCGGGCGAACGCCGTACCGTAAAGATAAAGGTTATCCGGCCAAACTCAGTCGTACGAGCTAAATCCAGCTACGTCATCCGCCAACAGCGGAGTGAGAACGACAGCCCTGCAAAGTCGGGCGTGTTCGCCACAAAATAAAATAAAAGAGGCTGCCCGAAAAAACAGCCTCTTCCCACATATTTGGTTTGCCGTATATTTTATCTTACCGACACGCTTCGATTCCGTTTACCGGCATATATCCGTGCCATTGCGCGCCAGTTATCGAATACTTTTGATGTGACGATGCCCCAATCGGGCGGGTTGACCTCGCCTGTCGCGACTCCCCCCGGCCGGCCTTGATAAGCCACCCGGCAACAGCCGCCGCGTTGAGGTCATAGGTCGGCGTCCATTCCTCGTTTAGCCGGGCTAACCCGCCCGCGTCCTCGAGGACGGCGGCACCGAGCGGCAGCTCCCCGACTAGGACGACTACTCTGCCTTTTTCGGTCTACGCTTAACTTTTGGTTTCTCGGGTACTTTTATAAAAGTGACAAGAGGCAGAAGCAGTGGAGGATATGGACTCCGTCGTGTAATCGTGGCAATGATCTCCCGAGAGGTCGAATACAAAACGGCAGGACAATTTGCTTCCGCAAGCTGTATCATCTGTTCCTCCGACATGCCCGGATCAACGCGGAAAAAACCCACAGTTGTAATTTTGAACGAATAAAAATCGCCTTTTGACGCCTCAGAATCTCCCGAATTAACGGTCAATTCACATCGCCAGGTTCGTTCCTCCGCATTCAACAACGACGTCGAATCAGAAACTTGAAGTTCAACCGGTGCTACCACATCAATCCTTTCCGGATTGATATCTAAACCATCCTTAATGGCATATTTAAGCTCGGTTAAATAGTAGCTATCAAGCGACAGGCGCGAATTCGTTGCCGACATTTTTTTCCTCTTCTAACCATCGGTTACGGGCGGCATTCATACCTTGCTCTAACACCGCCACCAATACGCCAAACACTTCCGATTCAGCTTTTACTGTTTTGGCCGTAACGATCGACGTGTCAGGACTAGCAAAAAGCGCGTCGTCCGATGGCAAATACCTTGCCCCGGCTTCCGGCGCTTCCGCATTTATCGCGATGATTTGACCGCTTCGCGCTTCGACCTTCATTTCCAGCAACTTATCCAAATATTTTGCCAGATGGATATTGTCCGGGTCTTTGTGCTTGAGCACATTCAGATAGTTGATCCGCGCAATGCGGTCCGGGTTGGCGGAGATCATCTGCTTGCTGTTTTCCCATCGCGAATACGTCGCATCCGCCACATTCAACCGCTTTGCCCACTCACCAACACTAAAGCCAGCAGCCCGGCGAAGGAAGCGAACATCCTTGCCGGAGAGATGAGTCGGTTGCAGTGCAATAGCGATACCGATAGCCCGGTGCAACCGGCCTACATTCCGCAACATCGGTGTTTCCGTCGCGCAATTCGCGCATACCTCCACTTCCAGGTTTAGCAAACAGATATTGTCCAACCCGACACCGTCATACATATACGAGCGGTACTTCTTTACTTGTACGGTTTTGTCACATTCAAAACAGTTCATTTTATTTTCTCCTTCCAATCTCCAACGACCGATATGGCCACAACACGCCAATTAGTTTCTATAATGTTTACGACAACGCGCAACTTTTCTTTCTCGGTATCATATCCGTCCACCGCATATTTCCATTTATGATGATCTTTCTCCCAAACAGGATTGCTTCTGATAATGCCATTTTCTTCGAGGACTAATCGGATGTCCACATCATCCACATCTCGTTTAGCCATTCGCTTGTAGCAATGGTCACGAATAAGTAAATATCCGTCATTTAGCAGTATTGAACGAATTGTTGCGAGAGCAATTTCAGGTTCGTAGGGCTCGGACATCGGCGGGGGACTCCTTGAACGCTGATCGATATTTTTGGCACATCAAAAAGTATCATATACTGCCTCCACATAAAATAGTAAATTGTCGAATGACGAATTGTCAAATATTATTGATTTTTTGTCAACCATTGGTTGACATGCCCCCACTCATTATTCACAGCTCACCGCGGAAGGCGCGGTGGAGGAGGGTTTGGAAGAGGTGTTCGGCCTGGCGGGTGGGTACGCTTTGCTGGCGGCCGATTATCCGCTCCAACCGGGCTTTGTTCATCAGAAGGGGATAACGTCGGGAAACACAATGACTTTTGGTATGCGGGCCGCCCGCTGTTTCGTTTGAAGGTCTGCTACTACATCTTCCAATGTTTGAACTTCCGCTGTCGTCGATACAAAGATGAATTCAATCTCTTCCAAGGGTAAGAGAATCCGTTTGCCCGTTCCGCGAGCCCCGC
>JAYVDQ010000320.1:0-3072 GCA_043749325.1 Chloracidobacterium sp.
GGAAAAGGAAAAGGCGATGAGACGACGTGGTCAGTGACGTTCGATCTGGCGAAAACGCCTTTGGGAAAAGCGACGCTCCGTGTTGCTCTGGCCGGTATCGAGACGCGTAATTTGATCATAAAAATGAACGGCCAGCAGATCGGTGCAATCTCCAATCTTCCAAACACAGGCGTCATCCACCGCGATGCCGATCGCGGTTATTGGCAGGAAAAAGCGATAGTTTTTGATGCGTCGGCTATGAAAGCAGGCACAAATGTACTAAAACTCACCGTCCCGGCGGACAATGTGATGAATGGCGTCGAATACGACTATCTGCGGCTAGAGCTGGATGAAAATGGCAAGTGACGTAAGAACAAGTCTTAGTTGTTCTCTGCGGCTTTGCGGCTTTGCGGGAAAATCTCTCCCGCAGAGACGCAAAGACGCAAAGGGAATGAAGATCGGTCTTTTGTTGACGGTGGCGATATGTTTTTTTGGAGCGGCGAAAGCTTTTTCGCAGGACACGCCGGTCGTGCAGTCGCCGGTGTCAGATTCGCCCATCGATCTTTCTCGATACAAACTTCGCGGCGTGTATTCAAATGATTTTCAAAAATCGCAAAAAATCGCTTTTGAAAAGGACTTTATTGCCCGGAATGCGGACGCGACATGGCAGCGAACGGGCAAACCTGACGACCATGCCGAATGGATAGCTGAAGGCAGCGGAGGCGTTGAGGTTCGTGGCGGAAAGCTGCGAGCTTCACCGCTTCTCTTTGACGCTAAGGGGAATCAAGTTTCCACTAAAGACCGTTCGCATTTGGTTATTTGGAACAAACATATTTTCCCGGCGGATTTCTTGGTCGAGTTTGATATGATCCCCAACGGCTCGACGAGCGGCCTGACTATCATCTTCGTGTGTGCTACTGGGAAGAATGGCGAGGACATTTTTAATGTCTCGCTGCCGGTGCGGCAGGCCGATTACAAGACGTATCACAGCGGTGAGATCGTCAATTACTCGGATTCATACTGGAGCCGCAATACTGAGGTCGAGAGCCTAACTAACCGCCTGCGCAAAAATCCGGGATTCAAACTCGTCGCCGAGGGCAAAAGCCTGACGACCGGCCCGACCGACGTGACGCATCACGTTCGGATGCTCAAGGTCGGCGGCCATATCGAAATGGAGATCAACGGCAAGGTCATTTTCAAGTGGAACGATCCCGGCAGACCGCTCGGTGCGGGACGCATCGGCCTTCGCTCGATGGAAGGGGTCTCGTTGATAACCTACGACAATTTTAAGGTCTGGAAAGTGTCGGCCAAATAGGATTTGGGTATAACGTTTATGAATATCAAGCCAACCAAGATAGCTGTCATTATTTTCACGCTGCTGCTGAATTACGGAGCTTTCGGGCAGGCCCGCCGGACGGAGTCTTTTGATTCCGATTGGCGATTTTTGAAAAGTGAGGCTCAGAACGCCGAAAAGCCGGCCTTTGACGATGCCGGGTGGCGAAAGCTCGATGTGCCGCACGACTGGAGTATCGAAGGGCCGTTTGACGCAAAAAATCCGACGAGCGGGTCGGGCGGCTATTTGCCGTCGGGCGTTGCGTTGTACCGGAAGCATTTTGCCGTTTCCGAAAAAGATAAGCCAAAACGCATATTCATCGAATTTGACGGCGTCATGGGCATCAGCGATGTTTGGATAAACGGCGTTCATCTCGGCCAGCGTCCCTCCGGCTACATCAGTTTTGAGTACGAACTGACCCCAAATATCATCTTTGGCAAGGACAATGTGATCGCTATTAAGGCCGATACATCGGCTCAGCCTGCTTCGCGATGGTACACGGGAGCGGGGATCTATCGGCATGTCCGGCTCGTTATAAAAGACACGGTCGGCATTCCGCAATACGGAACCTTTGTTTCAACGCCTCAGGTCACCAAAAGAGAAGCGACGGTGCGTGTAAACACCGAGGTTTTTAACGGCTCAAATTCACCGAAGCGGGTTTCGCTACAGGTCACGCTGGTCGATCCGAACGGCAAGCCGGTTAAAACGTCTGAGACAGCGATGATGACGATCAGTCCGGGAAAGGCAGTTCAATATGAAAAAGACACGGTTGTAACCAGACCCGACCGGTGGCATATCGATCATCCGGCGCTCTACAAAGCGATCGCGCGGGTCCGCGTCGACGGCAAAACGACCGCAGATGACGAAACGATGCCGTTTGGAATACGCGAGTTTCACTTTGATCCGGACACTGGATTTTGGCTTAACGGCAAGAATTTCAAGCTAAAAGGCGCGTGTCTGCATCACGATGGCAGTGCTTTTGGGGCGGCTGTTCCGATCGGAGTCTGGGAGCATCGTCTCAATGAACTAAGAAAACTAGGCGTTAATGCCATCCGCACGGCGCACAATCCGCCCGCTCCCGAGTTTCTCGACCTCGCCGACCGGATGGGTTTTCTCGTGATGGACGAATTATTTGACCAGTGGACGCTTGGAAAGAACTCTTACGATTACCATTTGTATTTTAACGAATGGTCAAAGAATGATGTTTGTGACACTGTCCGGCGCGACCGAAATCATCCTAGTGTCGTTATTTACAGCGCGGGGAACGAGATCCGCGACAATCACGCAGATCAGGAAAAAGCCAAACAGACCCTGAAAGGATTGGTGGACACCTTTCACGAAAACGACCCGACGCGGCCTGTCACTCAGGCGTTGTTTCGCCCGAATATCGAGGGAGCGAACGATTACAACAATGGCCTGGCGGAGATATTGGATGTCGTGGGGCAGAACTATCGCGAGAAAGAAATACTTGCCGCTCATAAACAGAAACCGACGCGAAAGATCGTCGGCACGGAGAATACGCACGATCTAAATCAATGGCTTGCGATGCGTGACAATCCCGAGTATGCGGGGCAATTTATCTGGGTCGGCATCGATTATCTCGGCGAGTCCGCCGCGTGGCCAAATTATGCTTATGGCAAGGGATTACTCGACCGCACGGCAACGCCGCGTCCGGTCGGCTATCAGCGGCAAAGCTGGTGGAGCGATAAGCCGATGGTTTACATCGCCCGCCGCGTTGCTCCGGCGACGGCCTCGCCGAC
>JAYVDQ010000321.1:0-2287 GCA_043749325.1 Chloracidobacterium sp.
TTTTTATGGCATGTCTGCCGCCCGCGTCGCAGGTCGTCGTCATCCATCGCCGGCAGATCGTCGTGGATCAGCGAAAATGTATGGATCATTTCGATGGCCGCGGCCGTTCGCGAAAGGCTCTTTGGATTCGCTCCAAACGTCTCGCCCGCCGCAAAAACGATGGCCGGGCGAATACGCTTGCCGCCGCCAAACAGGCTCCAGCGGATAGCTTCGTGCAGCCTAACGGGTTCAACATCCGCCGCCGGGACGAGAGTGTCGAGCGTCGCGTCCACCTCCGTGTTCACCTGCTGCATAAACTCTTCGATTGCCGCCATTGTGTGCAAATTATCAGGCATTCGCCGATAATTATCAAAACTCGTGTTTTTGCGAAATGTAATTCGATAATGTAGATTGCTCTTTAATATGCCCGTGTCCGAAGCCGATTTTCGAAACGCCCTCTCACGCTTTCCCAGCGGAGTCACAGTCGTAACAACCAAAGACGCCGGCGGCAACCTCCACGGCATCACGGTTTCGGCATTTTGTTCGGTCTCGCTCGTGCCTCCGATGGTTTTGATCTGTATCGAAAAGGCCACCGACAGCCATTCGTCCTTTGGCGAATCGGGCGTTTTCGTGGTTAATGTCCTGCACGAATCCCAGCAAGGTCTTTCGACGCGGTTTGCCGCACCCGCCGAGGACAAATTCAGCGATGTCGAATTTCATCACGGCATCGAGGGCGTACCCGTCTTAAAACATGCCGCGGCAAACGTCGAATGCCGCCTCAAACACGCCTACGACGGCGGCGATCACACCATATTTGTGGGCCTCGTTGAGCGCGTGACGATCGGCGAAGGCGACCCTTTGATTTATTTTCATCACGATTACGCCGGTGTTAAACGCTAAACGCCCTTAATAGTTGTGTTTACGATAAACGGCACAATATCTTGTGGAAAAAAGTATTGACAAACGATTCGTAAGTTGATTAAAATTCCTTCACTTGAGGACGGTTTCTTAACTTAAATTCTCAAGCACGCTAACCAAATATTTCATCGCAAGCGGCATTCCAAAATACTATTTCGGGTGTTAAAATAGTATTAAATCAAGTATTCCTGTCTTTGCACGTTCAACGGAGAAGGTGGCCAATTATGAGCACAGTTTTTGAGTCGGCGATAAGCAGTTTTCTCGAAAAGAACGGGGTCGGAAACGGAGCCGGAGCCGCCAGGGCCCGCGAGATCGCTCCGCTCGGTCTGAACGCCCAAAAGGTGGTAAGCCTTAGGTACTCGCTCAAGGACGAGCATGGCAAGCCGCTCGAAACATGGGACGATATCGTCCGCCGCGTCGTCGGCCACGTCGCTAAGGCTGAGACCGAGCCATTTAAGCAAAAGCTGTTTTATAACGAGATGACAAACGTCATGCTCGCCCGCGAGTTTGTCCCAAACACGCCTTGCCTCGTCAACGCCGGCAAGCCCAAGGGCCAGCTCGCCGCCTGCTTTGTGCTCAACGTGCCGGATTCGATCGAGGGCATCATGGAGCACGCCCAAAACGTTGCGATCATCCATCAGACAGGCGGCGGGACCGGCATGACCTATGAGTTCTTACGTCCGGCCGGCTCAATGGTAAATTCGACCCGAGGCGTCGCCTCCGGCCCGGTGTCATTCATGAACATCGTCAACCAAACGACCGAGGTCGTCAAACAGGGCGGCGTCCGCCGCGGTGCAAACATGGGCATTTTGGCCATCACGCACCCGGATATTTTGCGTTTTATCCACGCCAAAAACGACCAGACCAGCCTGACGAATTTTAATATTTCGGTGACGGTAACAGATATTTTCATGGAGGCTGTTGATAGCGATGCGTGGTTTCAGACCGAATTTAAGGGCGAACCGTGGACGCAAGCGGTCTTTGACTCGGTAACGGGAGCGGATTATGTAGTTTACCGCCGTCCAGATGGATCGACCGCGACGTTTGCCGACAAACTTGCTTTCGAGACTGCCGATCTATCGGATTGCATCATTGAGGAGCCGCCTATGCCGGGCATGGTCTTCGCACCCGACATCTGGAACCGCATCATTGCGTCGGCTCACAAATATGCCGAACCCGGCATTATCTTTATCGACGAAGTTAATCGCAACAACCACATGATGGCCTCGATGGGCCCAATCTACGCCTGCAACCCGTGCGGCGAGCAGCAACTGCATTTTAACAATTCCTGCAATCTCGGCTCGATCGATGTCGCGAAGTTTTTCAGAAAAACAGACGGCGATGTTGACACGGTGCACAACATCGATTGGGAACGGCTTTCGAGCGTCAC
>JAYVDQ010000322.1:0-2187 GCA_043749325.1 Chloracidobacterium sp.
GGCTGACATGGAAAGACGGCAAAATAGAGACGAAACGCTACTGGCAGCCCGATTTCTCGAAAAAAATCAAGATCACCGAGGACGAGGCGATCGAGGAAACGACGCGGATCCTGCGCGAATCGACGCGGCTTCGCCTGATCTCCGAGGTACCGCTGGGTGCGTTTCTTTCCGGCGGGGTTGATTCATCGGCGGTTGTAGCGTTGATGGCCCAGGAAAGCTCGACCCCGGTAAAGACATTTTCCATCGGGTTTGAGGAAGAGGATTTTAGCGAGCTGAAATACGCAAAACGCGTCGCCGAACACGTCGGTGCCGAATATCACGAATTCATCGTCCGGCCAAACGCCCTCGACGTGATCCCGACGCTGGTCGAACACTATGGCGAACCCTATGCCGATTCAAGCGCGATCCCGACCTACTATGTCTCCAAAGAAACGCGCAAGCACGTCACGGTCGCCCTGAATGGCGACGGTGGAGATGAAAGTTTTGCGGGATACGAGCGATACGCCGCGATGCGTATCGCGGAGGCCTACCATCGCGTGCCAAAGGCGTTGCGAAAGATATTTATCGAGGCCCCTGTCGGTCTGTTGCCGACCTCCGAATTAAAACGCAGCCGCTTTCGCGACGCAAAACGCTTTCTACAGGCCGCCAATCTGCCCCGTACCGAGCGGTATTTTCGCTGGATGTCCACATTCAATCGCGACGCCAAGCGTGATCTGTACACCAGAGAATTTGCCGCGTCAGTAGCTGGACAGAATGCCTCCCATTTCCTGGATGATTGGTTTGCCACGGCAAACGGGACCGGCACGCTCGACGCGACGCTGCTGACGGATCAGATGACCTATCTGCCAAACGATCTGCTCGTCAAGGTCGATATCGCGTCAATGGCCAATTCGCTCGAGGCCCGCTCGCCGTTTCTCGATCACAATCTGATCGAATTTGCCGCAAGCCTGCCCGAGCAGATGAAAATGAGCCGGTTTGAGACGAAATCCCTGCTCAAAAAGGTCACCGCCCGGCTCGTGCCGCGCGAGGTTGTCTATAGAAAGAAAATGGGGTTTGGCGTGCCGGTAGGAAAATGGTTTCGCGGCGAGATGAAAGATTTTGTTCGCGGCGTGTTACTTTCGGAAAAATCGCTGAAACGCGGTATCGTCCGCCCCGAGATGATCGAAAGATATGTCGAGGAACATACTACGGGGAAGCGCGATCACGCGTTTCAGATCTGGACATTGCTGATGCTCGAACTGTGGTTTCAGCGGTTTATCGATCCGCAATAACTACGAATATTGCGGTGAGTTATCACGTAAGGTGCGGCCTAAACGCCCTCTGGTGGTAAAATATTGCAAAGGCTTGGTGATCGGTAGCGATCTTCCCGCACGATCGTATGATCCGCCGCCGCCCGGATTTAATCTCCGGGGCGCGTCTGATCGGCCGGTCACCATTTAGTTTTGTTTTTATGGCAAATACGCCGATCACAAATGCTCTGACAATCGATTTTGAAGATTGGTATCAAGGAATCGAAATTCCATACGCCGATTGGGGCAAATTCGAAGACCGGATCGAAGCGGCGGGTGATAAATTGCTCAAGATCCTCGACGATGGCGGGACAAAGGCGACGTTTTTCATGCTCGGTTACGTCGCCGAAAAACATCCCGAGATCGTAAAACGCATCGAGGCTGAGGGGCATGAGATCGGGACGCACGGCTTTTCGCATACGCTCATCTACAAGCAAAAGCCTGAGCTGTTCCGGGAAGAATTGACCCGGGCGATCACCTATCTCGAGGATCTGACGGGAAAAAAAGTGCTCGGCCATCGAGCTCCGTTTTTTTCGATCACAAAGGATTCGTTGTGGGCGCTCGATATTTTGGGCGAGCTTGGCATCAAGTACGATTCGAGCATTTTCCCGGTGCTAAATTATAGATACGGCATCGCCGATGCGCCGCGTTTTCCGTACACGATAAAGCGGGAGAAATTCGAATTTATCGAGTTTCCTATCTCAACGCTAAAATTACCGGGCTTTACGATGCCGATCTCGGGCGGTGCGTATTTTCGCATCTATCCGTATCAGATAACAAAACAGGCAATAAAATCGGTAAACCGCGGCGGCCAGCCGGTGACGTTTTATCTGCATCCGTGGGAACTTGACCCGGAGCATCCGCGGATCGACGTTCCGCGAAGGATCGCCCTGACGCA
>JAYVDQ010000323.1:0-3101 GCA_043749325.1 Chloracidobacterium sp.
ACACCGGGCAGTGCGTTCGCCGACAGCGACGATTGGGACACCTTTGTCCGAATCTGCATTGCCCGCGAAGACACCATCCTCGAAGGCGCAATGGAGAAACTCAAACGCGTTTTGTCTTAGAATCCGTAACTGATATTCCTATGGATAAAGCCCCGGGGATCGTACGACCACGGGGCTTTTCCAATATCCATAAAATACAGGCTTACGGAAGCTTTTTCTTGATCCCGCCATGTCCCGAACAAGCCCCTTGCGCGGTTTTGGCGTCGCTGAAGGAGCCGTCATTGCACTCAAAGGTCGAGCCTTTGGGCGGTTTTGCGGGTTTGTTGGCCGCCGTGTTTGCGGTATTGGCCGGCTTATTGTTTACCAAATTCGCCACTTTATTGACCGCGTTCGCAGCCATATTCGATGCCGTGTTTGCAGCGTTACTCACCGTATTAGCCACCGTATTGGCAACCGACGCTACATTGGTATTCGCCTTATTCGCGTTCGAATTATTCGTGTTTGTGGCAGCGCCTCCGCAGGCAAAGCTCAACGCCATTAACGACAAAAGTGTGATCGAAAGAAACAGTCTTTTTTTCATATATTAATCCTCGCCGCTTGCGGTCATTCAAGTCTAAATTAAATCTCAAACGCGGGTAATAACTACAAACCGCGTGTGCGTGTCGAAAAGTTTTATTTTTCCTAACGAGGCTATTAAAAGGGAAATCGCCGTCAATGTCAACCGAATTTGCAAAGCTCCCAAATTCGAAATATTTAGGGGTTACGATCAGCGGCTGGTCTCAGTTAAAATTCGCGTGAAAAATAACTTAAAAAACACGATAAAGTCTGGAAAAAGTATAAAACGACTTCAGTCGGTTTTTACTCCGTCTTATCTGTTTCGTTGGGAAAGCACGTTTCCGCTAGCTGAACCATTTTGCCATTCTTTAGGTGTCCATAATCGGTTCCTTTCCAGAGGGTGAGGGCGGTTGTTTGAGCTTCGAGGTCCGCCTTTGTGAGAGACGGGTACATTTTTCGCCACTGTGGGCAACTTTGTTTTTTGACGGTGCCGCGGACGAACGGGTAGAGGTTGAATGCGTAAACCGACGGGTTGAGGGCTTCGTTGAGGTGGTTGCTCACAAAGGGCTTAAGCAGGTTGTCGCCTAATCCCTGCGGGTCGTTTATGATCCATGATCCGTCACTGAGAGAAAGGATCGCGGGGCGTGTCGCGGAGCCGATCTGGACGGGTTGGGTCATTCCCTGATAAAACTTCATCCCGGCGTAATTGGCGACGAGATCGGCGTTTGAATACACACCGGCGATTAGAAGGCCAAAGTAGGTGCGTTCGGTCATCTGTCCCCATTTTACCGCTTTATTTGCGGCGGTCTCCGGCGTTGCACCAGCAGCGATCTCGTTTTTATAGATCTTGTAATAGTCATAGCCCTGCTGTAGGAGGTGCTCGATCTTGTCGGTCCCGAATTCGGTTCCGAAGATCCTCACCGTTGGGCTCATCGTCGCGTAATCGATGGGCTCGGCAACGTAGATTGACTCGAAATAGCTCGTCTTATAACGGGCGGGTTCGTGGCTGAATTTGTGGTTCATAAACCATTTGCCGGTTACGGTAAGGACAAGGCTGCCGTCGCCGAGTAATTTGAAAACCTCATAGGCTACAGCGTCATTCGAACGTAAGTATTCCAGCCTGCTGTGTTCGGACTGGGGCGTGCCGCATCTCAAGCCTTTTTGCTTTGGATCATTAAGGCAGGATTGATGAGTGTTGATCTCGGCGTTTATTTTGGCGACCGCGGCAAAGAGATTTTCGGCGATATGATCTGAAACCTCTTCGCCAATATCGAAAAGAGGCTCCGGAGGCAGGTTGTACTGGTCGGTTTCCATGGCGTGGACGGTCGGTATATTTGCCAGCAGCACAAAACTTAGAAGCAGCGAAAGGGGTGCGGATAATTTCATAACAATGCGCAAAATAAAATGAAAAACGGACTTCACCGAAAGCGCGGGGCGTGTATTAAACTAAGATGTTTCAAACCGGCGAAAAGTGGTATTTTTACCTTGTCAAAAATGCTGTAGAATAAATTTATGAACGCAATTAGTGATCGAATAACAATAAATCCTAAGCAGTGCGGTGGGCGACCCTGTATCCGGGGAATGCGCATTCGTGTCAGCGACGTGCTGGATTTGTTTGCGTCGGGGCTGTCTAAACAGCAGATCCTTGCGGAAATGCCTGATCTTGAGCTTGAAGACCTGAATGCCGTGCTGCGTTATGCCGCTCTTAAATCAGATCAGCCCGTTTTGCCCGTTGCAGCATGACTATCTGGATCGATGCACAACTCCCGCCCTCGTTGAAATAAACTCAACCATTTGAAGATGCACTATCATTTGATCGGAATATGCGGTACGGCGATGGCCAGCCTAGCCGGTATGCTGCAATCACGCGGGCACCGCGTGACCGGCTCGGACCAGAATGTCTATCCGCCGATGTCCACGCAGCTTGCGGCTCTCGGCATCGAGATAATGCAGGGCTACCATGCAGAAAACGCCGATGTCGGCGCTGATTGCACGATTGTCGGTAATACCATCTCACGCGGCAATGCGGAACTCGAAGAGGTGCTGAACCGCAAGCTGCTTTATCGTTCGCAGGCGGAGATCGTGCAGGAAGAATTTATTCGCGGAAAGCGGTCGCTGGTCGTGGCCGGGACGCATGGCAAGACTACGACGACGAGCATAGCGGCATGGGTTTGCGAGGTCGGTGGACTCGATCCTGGATTTCTCGTGGGTGGTATCGTACAGAATTTTGACGCCAGTTTTTGCGTCACCAGCAGCGATCATTTTGTCATCGAGGGTGACGAATACGACACGGCGTATTTCGACAAAAAGCCAAAATTTATGCACTACCTGCCCGAGATCGCGATCGTTAACAATATCGAGTTTGACCACGCCGATATCTATGACGATCTGGAGGATATCAAATGGGAATTTTCGCGGCTTATGAATCTCGTGCCGGGCAACGGGCGGCTGATCGCCGGTATCGATTCGCCGGTCGTGCGGGAAGTGCTGGCCGAAATGGAGGGCAAGCTGTTCACAAAGGTCGAGACCTTTGGTCTCGCCGACGA
>JAYVDQ010000324.1:0-2617 GCA_043749325.1 Chloracidobacterium sp.
TGAGGGTATCGAATTTCGTTCGGTTACAGGGGTTGCTTACAAAGGCAAGCAAGGTATGTGTCTTGAACGTAATCAAGCCGTCATTTACAAAGGCCCGTGGAGAAAAGTCTTTGACGACGACGGCCACGTTCTCGAGCGCGGCGCCCGTATGGCGGTCTGTGACAAAACATTTCAGATCTATAGCCGCGAACCCTATGCTTCCCAGATCTTGGTAGTCGAACCACTCGAGAATATCGAATTGAAGGACGCGCCGGAATTTGATTGCGGCCGAACGGCCAAACGCCATCCGCGTGAGACAAAAGGCCTTGATTATGATCTAACGGATATGACCGGGGAATTTTGTTCGACAGAGGGGTGCTGTTGATCGAGCATCGTGGATAGGCCTCGAGTCGGGCACTCGTCTGGCAACTAATCACTCTTGATCCGAATGTACCAGTACCACCACAGCGCATGGAAAGATGCAAAGGTTCCGACGAGGATCAAGCCGACCACAGGATGTTTCAGATTGCCTTCCATGACCGACCATCCAAGGCCTATCGTGGCGAACGCAGACCAGATGAGTTTTAGCTGCAGCATCCCTTTGAATGATTCGCGACCGGCGTTTCGCCCGAGCAGCGATTCGAGACCGATGCCGAAGAGGGCGGCGGCCGCGAGGCGTGTTGAAAGCGGGTCAATCTGTATCCAGCCTAAAGAGCCCAGCACTTCACGTGGGGCAAAGAATAGCGGGAGCGCGACGATCATATCGATCGCAAAATGTACGACAAACCACACTCGCAAGGCGGGCGGCACTGCTGTGTCACTCTGGCTGGGTTCGGTCATGTCTTCGCTCTCCTCTTTCGGGAATCTGGCTGTTACTTATAATAAGTGTAGTATATATCATCAGCATTACCCCTAACTTCTGACGGGTTTAGTTCGCTCGAAAGGGTTTGATTTTTAGCTTCATAGAGGGCCGACGGGCAAAGCCGCGAATTTGACTATGCATTATTATGACAACGAAGACCTTGGCCGTTTCGGCGAGATCGGTAAATATAAACCGGAATTATTTGAGAAATTTCTCGCCTGGTATCAGGCGTGCCAGGAAGAAGGCGAACTGACGAAACGGGAAAAAGCCTTGATCGGGCTGGCGGTTGCCGTGACGGTGCAATGCCCGTATTGCATCGATGCGTTTACCAATTCGTGTCTGGAGAACGGCTCCAACATGGATCAGATGACGGAGGCGATCCATCTTGCATCGGCAATCCGCGGAGGCGCGACCCTGATTCACGGCATCCAATCGCATAACGCTCACGACAAGGTATCGATGTAATTCTCTTTCACAAGCCGGAAAAGACATCATCACCATGCAAGCAGGGGCCCAAGTACAAAACACGAAAGAACGTTCTTTAACACGCGCCACCACGAGTTTTCAGACGAAGCTTGGCGGAGCCGAATTGCAATCGTTCGGGATTGACACGTTACAGGTAAATGTCGGCAAGCTCTGTAATCAGGCCTGCAAGCACTGCCACGTTGATGCATCTCCGAGGCGTACGGAAATAATGCCGCGAACGGTAGTCGATGCCTGTTTGACCGCCTTGGGGAAATTCAAAATTTCCACGCTCGATATAACCGGCGGAGCACCGGAGCTTATCCCTGATTTTCGATACTTTGTCATCCGGGCGCGTGACGTGGGAGCCCAAGTCATCGTCCGCCACAATCTGACGGTGATGTTCGAACCTGGGCAGAGGGATCTCGCGGAGTTTTTCGCGGAAAATCGAGTTGAGGTTGTTTCTTCGTTACCTTACTTTCTTGCTTCAAAAACCGACAGCCAACGCGGTGTGGGAGTTTTCGAAAAGAGTATCGCCGCGTTGAAACGCCTCAATTCAGTTGGCTACGGCGTCGAGGATGGGTTGAAACTGAATTTGGTTTACAATCCCGTCGGGGCTTTTCTGCCGCCAGACCAGAGGTCGATCGAGGCTGATTTCAAAAGCGAATTGGCCGACCGTCACGGCGTCGTTTTCAATCAGCTCTTCACAATTACTAACATGCCTATCGCACGTTTTCTCGATTGGCTTAGTCGTTCGGGCAATTACGAGAATTATATGACCAAGCTCGTAAATGCATTCAATCCAGCGACCATTTCTGGCTTAATGTGCCGGAACCTGATCAGTGTCGATTGGAATGGCCGGCTATTTGATTGCGATTTTAATCAGATGCTCGATATGCCTGTCGATCCGGCATTGCCGCAAACTATTTTCGATTTCGATATTTCGAAGCTCGCAAACCGCCGGATCGAGACCGCCGACCATTGCTTTGGCTGCACGGCTGGTTCCGGCTCGTCCTGCGGAGGAGCGGTCTCAGTTTAGTATACAAAGATGATGATCGGTTCCATTTTACGAATATTGGCTTTTCCGTTGGCAGCCGGTGCCTTGGTTGCGGTGTATGTGCTCGAGAAGAAAAAACCTCTTCGACCATCGGTCGAATCGAAGCCGCGACGGACCGGGCGAAACCTTGCTTTGGCGGCGACTGCCGCAGGTGCGATATACTTTCTGGAAAAGCCGGTAGCTGAAAGGGCGGCTTCCTTGGTTGAACGCAGAAGGGTCGGTCTGCTGAAGCTCTTTCGCCTCCCGAAATGGCTTGA
>JAYVDQ010000325.1:0-3294 GCA_043749325.1 Chloracidobacterium sp.
GTTTGACGGCGGTAATATATGCCACCCGCGAAGCAAAAACGACTGGTAAAATCCGCAAATACTATGTTAAATTATGTTGCAGCCTCGTTCCACTCTCAATAATATAGGTTTTTCAATGATTTACCGGTAATGAGCGATACCCTCAGTAAAGAAACAGATAAGGTCATGGCCTCCTCTAACGGCGATGAGCGTGAAAACAAGCCCGGCGGCGGTTCCGGAGCACATATCGAGGATTATCAGCCGGCGATCGATCCCGTGCCCATCGACCCCGCGGAGCAGGCCGATCCCAAAAAACGCAATCGGCGGCCCTTTTACATTGCCGGCGGAGTTTTGCTGATCGCGGCTATCGTGGGCCTCGTCTATTGGCTTTATGCACGGCAGTTTGAATACACCGACGATGCGTTTGTTGACGGAGAAATCGTACAGATCAGTCCGAAAATTTCGGCGTATGTGGCCAAGGTTTATGTAAGGGAAAATCAGTTTGTAAAAAAAGGTGATTTGCTTGTCGAGCTTAATTCCGATGGTCTGACCGCCAGGCTTGAAAATGCAAAATCACAGCTTCACGAGGCTCAGGCACAGCGCCAGAGGTCCCAGGCGCAGACCAATCTGACCCGCAAGGTTACAAGCGCCTCAGGCGTCCAGGCCCGCTCAAATGTCGAGACGGCCCGAAACAACGTCGTCGAGTCCGGCCTGCTCGCCGACGCAAAACGTTCTGAAATACGACAATTAGAATCGGCGGTAAAGACCGCCCGGGCAAACCGGGCTTTGGCCCAGGCGCAGATTCCACAGGCCGAATCGAATCTGCGGCTGGCCAAGCTGGAACATGACCGGAGCCTTTCACTCTATCAATCCGGATCGGTTTCCCGGCAAAACCTGGACATTTCGCAAAATGCTCTTGAACGAGCAACGGCCGAACTAAATGCGGCCCGAAATCAGGTCACCGCCGCCGACTCGCGCATTGATGAGGCCGTGGCCAGAGTGGCCACGGCCCAGAGTAATTACAGGCAGTCGCTTTCGCGTATTAACAGCACGCAATCCGAGGTTGATGAATCGATGGGCCGGCTAAAGGATGCGGATGCTGCCCCGGAGCGGATCGCGGTTGACCAATCGCAAATCGGGACGGCCGACGCCGGCATCGAGAAGGCCGAGGCGTCTGTCCGCGAAGCTGAACTCGAGCTGTCATACACCAAAATAGTTGCCCCCGAAGACGGCTTTGTAGCGCGAAAAAATGTTCAGGAAGGCCAGCTTGTCCAGCCCGGGGCTGCTCTGATGGCGATTTCGCAAACCGATGTATGGATCGTCGCAAACTTTAAGGAGACTCAGCTTGAACGAATGCGGATAGGCCAGGCGGTCGACATTAAGGTCGACGCATTTCCGGGCAAAACCTTTCGGGGCCGGATCGAGAGCTTTCAGGCTGGGACCGGCTCGGCATTCAGCGTTTTGCCGCCCGAAAATGCAAGCGGAAATTTCGTCAAGGTTGTCCAGCGCGTCCCGGTCAAAATCCTGTTCGACGAAAGGCCCGATGACGCGCATCTTCTCGTGCCCGGCATGAGCGTCTCGTCGCGGGTTCGCGTCCTTTAGATCTGTCAGAACCGCGAGCGGTAGCGACCGGATTTTTTTGTCGCCAAGTTCGGAATCCGGTCGCTACCGCTCGCGGTTCTGACTTACTTTTATGTCCGCCGAAGCACCCGCACTCGAGATGCCTTCTGAAAAAAAATCGTTTTTTAAATCGCACCCGCTCGTGATGGTTGTGATCTTGACGATTGCGAGCTTTATGGAGATCCTGGATTCCGGGATCGCCAACGTCGCCCTGCCTAACATCGCCGGAAATCTCTCGATAACGCCGGAAGAAGCCTCGCTTGTAACCAGCTCTTATCTCGTAGCAAATACCGTGATCGTGCCGATCACCGGTTGGCTCTCCACCTATTTTGGCCGCAAACGTCTTTATTTGGCGTGCGTAGCTATTTTCATCGGAGCATCTTTTATGTGCGGCGTCTCGACAAGTCTCGAAATGCTGGTTTTTTTTCGGATCATTCAGGGTTTGGGCGGCGGTAACCTTGTCGTTCTCGAACAGGCCTTTATCATCGACCGCGTACCGGCTGAGCAGCGGGGCATGGCATTTTCCATTTACGGTGCGACCATTGTTTGTGCACCGATTTTTGCTCCCGCGCTTGGCGGCTGGCTAACCGATACTTACAGTTGGCATTGGGTCTTTTTCATAAATGTTCCGATCGGTCTGGTGTCGCTTTTTCTTGTTTCCAATTTTGTTACCGAACCTAAATCGACAATCGAAGAAAGAAAGAAAGTTCGCGCATCCGGTCAGCGGGTCGATTGGGTCGGCATATTCCTGATCACAGTCGGGATTGCCGCCGTGACCATTGTTTTGGATAAAGGCAACCGCGAAGATTGGTTCCAATCTAACTTTATCGTTACGTTCTCGATCATTGCGTTTGTTGCGCTGGTCATCGGCGTGACCTGGGAATTAACGCGTGACAACCCGGCGGTGGACTTGGGGCTCCTCAAAAACCGGAGCATCGCGGCTGGTGCGATCGTCGTTTTTGTAATTGCGGTCATGATATACGGAACCTCCGTGCTGATACCGCTCTTTGCCCAGCGAATGCTCAGGTTTACCGCTCAGGATTCGGGAATGATAAATACTGCGGGCGGGATCGTGTCGCTGATCATGATACCGATCGCCGGCTTTATGATGAAGCGGATCGATGCCCGGTACCTGGCGATAGCCGGTCTCTCATTTGCGGCGTTTGCCTTGTGGAATCTGGCCGGTCTCAACCCTGAGGCGGGCTATTGGGACCTGGCATTCCGGCGGGGGCTACAGACGTTTGCGGGTGCGTTTCTTTTTTCGCCGGTCATGGCGGCGGCCTTTCGCGGCGTGCCGGACGGGAAGGCCGATAACGCATCGTCGCTAATCACCACGGCGGCGGGGCTCGGTGGAAGTTTTGGTATTGCATTGCTCACCACGCTGCTTGCCAACAACACTAAATATCACGTCGGCGTTTTGAGTGCCCAGGCGTCGGATTACAATCCAAACTACATTGAGTGGCTGGGGCGTACTACGCAATCGCTACAAAATGCCGGAATGACCGCTGTCGAAGCCGCCGGAAAGGCACAAGGTATGATATTTGCGGAAATTCAACGGCAGGGCCAAATGCTCGCCTTCATCGACGTGTTTTACGACATGATGATTTTGGTCATATGCGCGATCCCGCTGATTTTTCTGTTCAAGCCTGGGGTTGGAAAAAAGAAGAAATAACCGGCCTTGGGGTCGCGGCGTTC
>JAYVDQ010000326.1:0-5343 GCA_043749325.1 Chloracidobacterium sp.
TAGACATTTTGCTTGAGACAAGCGGCCTTTCGTTTGGCGATCTTAACAGCGTACTGGTCGGCCTCGATATCCGCGATTTAATACGCGTTTTGCCGGGAAAACACTATGCTCGTCGGACATGACGAAGACGGGTTTTGACATTCGGTAATTTTTCGATAAGGTTAAGCCTCGCATTGACAAGCTCAAGAGCGAGGTGTTAGAAGTCAGAACGTCAGCACTGTTTTAAGTGACTGACGTATTTTTTCGCTGGTTAGTAACAATGGGTAAAAGCTTAGTAATAGTAGAATAGCCCGAAATATGTCAATGAATCTGTTAATAGTTGAAAGCCCTGCAAAAGCAAAGACCATCGAAAAGATTCTTGGAAAAGATTTTCAGGTGAATAGCTGCTATGGCCATATCCGCGACCTGGAAAAGGCCGGCATGGGTATTGACATCGAAAATGATTTCCATCCCCGTTATACAGTTCCTGAGGAAAAAAGAAAGGTCGTCAATGAGCTGAAGTCTTTGGCAAAAAAATCGGATGAAGTATGGCTGGCGACGGACGAAGACCGTGAAGGAGAAGCCATAAGCTGGCATCTCTGTGAAGTGCTGGGTCTTGACCCGAAATCGACCAAACGGATCGTATTTCATGAAATCACTAAACCTGCGATAGAAGCTGCTGTTAAGAATCCACGCACGGTGAATATGAACCTGGTAATGGCGCAGCAGGCGCGTCGGGTGCTGGATCGCATAGTCGGATTTGAATTAAGTCCTGTGCTATGGCGCAAGATCAGTACGAGCAATAAAAACCTGAGCGCCGGTCGTGTGCAGAGCGTCGCGGTACGCCTAATTGCCGACCGAGAACGCGAGATCAACGCTTTTCAACAGACGAGTCATTTCAAAATCGAAGGTTTATTTATTGCCGATGATATAACCGGAAAATCTGTCACATTCAAAGCCGAAGGAAGGAAACAGAACAGTGCGGAAGATGCGGAAACATTTCTGAAGGGATGTACCGCCGCTGATTATAAAGTGACCGATATACGGGTGAAACCCGGTAAACGTACCCCGGCCCCGCCCTTTACCACCTCAACGCTGCAACAGGAAGCGTCAAGAAAGCTGGGCTATGGCGTGGCCAAAACGATGCAGATCGCACAGAAGTTATATGAAAACGGTCATATTACCTATATGCGAACGGATAGCGTGAGCCTGAGCGCTACAGCCCTGGACGATATTACGCAGACGGTGAGCAGCCTCTACGGTGAAAGATATCAACAGTTCCGCAAATTCAAAAATAAAAACGAATCTGCACAGGAAGCTCACGAAGCGATTCGCCCAACCTACACGGGTACCGCAACGATCAAGGAAGAGGAATGGCAAAAGTTGTATGAACTGATCTGGAAGCGAACAATGGCCTCGCAAATGGCCGATGCGGAGTTAGAAAAAACTACGGTCAAAATAGAAATTTCCACGAACAAGGAAGAATTAACAGCTTCGGGAGAAGTGTTGAAATTCGACGGATTTCTAAAACTATATCGAGAAGATAAGGATGAAGACGAACCGGAAGAATCATCCGAAGGCCTGTTGCCGCCGATGACGGCGGGACAGTCATTGCCGCTGTCTGAACTAAGAGCAACGGAACGGTTCAGCCGAGCTCAGCCGAGATACACCGAAGCATCACTGGTAAAAAAATTAGAAGAACTCGGCATTGGCCGCCCGTCCACCTATGCACCAACAATTTCTACGATCCAGAAAAGGGAATACGTAGAAAAAAGAGATAAAGACGGTACGCCGAGGGCTTACAGGATATTGGTATTAAAAGATGATTCCATCAGTAAAAGGGAAGAATCTGAAAATACCGGGGCAGAAAAAGCAAAACTGTTCCCGACAGACTTAGGGTTAGTGGTGACGGATTTTCTGAAGCAATATTTTGACGCCATTATGGATTATGGCTTCACCGCCAAGATCGAGAAAGAGTTCGACGATGTAGCCGACGGGAAACTACAGTGGAACGACATGCTCGAGGAGTTTTACGGCCCCTTCAAAAAAGACGTCGATAATACAATCGAAAATGCAGAGCGTGTGAAGGGCGAAAGGATACTGGGCACCGACCCCGAAAGCGGCAAGCCGGTGGTCGCCCGCATGGCGCGCTACGGCCCGATCATACAGATCGGCAGCGTCGATGAAGAGGAGAAGCCGAGATTTGCAAAAGTCCCACCAGGTCAGAGCATTGAAACCATAACCTTTGAAGAAGCGCTGGCCCTATTCAAATTGCAGGCCGCGATGGGCAGCTATGACGGCAAAGAATTGTCGGTAAGCATTGGCCGTTTCGGGCCCTATGTGAAATGGGGTGATGAATTTGTCTCTATACCCCGCGGCACCGACCTTGCGATGGTAGACACGGAAAAAGCGATCAGTTTTATAAAAGCTAAACAGGTGGCGGACGCTCCTGTTGGTGAGTATGACAATAAACCGATCACAAAAGGAACGGGACGTTTCGGGCCTTTTATAAAATGGGACGGTTTGTTCATCAACGTGCCGCGCCGGTATGATCTCGAGAACCTGACCCAAGCCGAGATGAACGAACTTATCGAAGCAAAGGTCAGCAAAGAAGCCAATCGTTACATACAACGCTGGGAGGATGAAAAAATATCGCTGGAGAATGCCCGTTGGGGCCCTGTCATCAAATTCGGCAAAAAGATCATTTCAATTCCGAAAAAAGCCGATGGCACGCGCTCCACAGCGGACGAGGCATCGGCCCTAACGCTGGAACAGGTGAAAAAACTTATTGAAGCCGAGCTGCCGGAAGCGTTTGCAAAGAAGACGAGGCCTCCGGCTAAAAAGGCACCTGCCAAGACAACTGCGGGGAATATTGGTAGATGATGGAAATGTTCTGACGGTTGAACTATCCTAAATGCGACGCCGTATATTGGGATAAGCCGGTCAAAGAATCCTGCCCGAAATGCAGCATGCCGTTCGTCCTCGAAAAGACGACGAAGAAAGACGGCACGATCAGGTATTGCCAAAATGAGGAATGTGATTATAAAATGGCAATCGATAACGCGGATGTAAAAACGGACGGTATGGCTACCGAGGCGGTCACGGCCGAAACTCGCTAATGAACGAGAATCTCCAATTCCTACAAGCATTTCTAAAGAATCCTCTCAAGGTGGGTGCGATCGCGCCCAGCTCGCCGGAGCTTGCGGCCGAGATGCTACAGGGCATCTCGCCAGACGAGGACAACATCGTGCTTGAGCTGGGTGTCGGCACCGGTGCTATCACCAAGTTTTTACAGGAAGTGATCCCCAACAAAGATGCTTATCTCGGCATCGAACTGGACCGCGATCTTGTCGATAATCTACACAGCAACTTTAACGACATGAATATTATCTGCGGCAACGCCGCCGAGGCCTTTACGATCCACCAAAACTCAGGTTTGGGAAAGGTCCGCTATGTCATTTGCTGCCTGCCGTTTGTCTCTCTTCCGAAAGAGATCAGTGAGAGTGTTTTGCTTGAGATCGAAAAGTTTATGGACGAGGGATGTGAGCTGCGTATCTTTCAATACGCTCACGGATATTTTCTCCCGCCGGCAATCAAGCTCCGCGAGTTTCTGAAAAATCGCTACGGCAAATCAAAACGCAGCCCGCTCATACTGAAAAACGTTCCGCCCGCATTCACGCTCACCTGGTCAACTGTCTAATTTCGAACTGATCCTGAAGTGTAAGGTTTTGTAAATTGCCGCTTTTCGTACGCGCCGAAGTGTAATAATTCCGGCAAAGCTGTGGTATAAATAGTCAAATCTTAAAAAGATACAATTCAATTCTAGGAGAAATAATAGCTATGCTTCGACGCAAGATTGTTGGCATATTGTTAGTTTACGCTTTTCTAGTCCCGACCTTTGCCCATGGGCAAGCAGCATCAAGGATCTATGAGGTATCGCCTGAGGTGCTCGCTAAGATCAGGGACGAGGGGACTAAAAACTCGCAGATCATGCAGACCCTGGGCTATCTGTCCGATGTGATCGGGCCTCGCCTGACTGCAAGCCCCGGCATGAAACGCGGCAATGACTGGACGCGTGACACACTGGCTAAATGGGGACTGCAAAACGCGCATCTCGAGCCTTGGGGGCCATTCGGACGCGGCTGGACCTTGAAACGTTTTTACGCGATGGTTAACGGCCCGACGGCTTTCCCACTGATCGCGTATCCAAAGGCTTGGTCGCCCGGAACCGACATATTGATGCCCGCACCGACTGCGCCAACAGTCGACCCGAAGGCAAAGAAAAGCAAAACGCCGCCTCCGCCTCCGACGCCGGCAAGCCAGAACACTGCTTATACCACCGAAGTTGTTCACTTCAACGCAATTAAAGAAGAGGACCTTGCACAGTACAAAGGCAAGCTGAAAGGCAAAATCGTACTGCTCGGAGCTATCCGTGAGGTTCCGGCGAGGTTTGAGGCTCCTGGAAAGCGCGCCACTGAGAAAGAATTACTCGATCTGGCTAACGCTCCGGATCCGGCAGCTCCTCGGGCCGCTGGAAATCGTCCCGGCGGTTTTCCCGGCGGGCCAAATAATCAGCAGCCCGGCGCCCTCTCAGCAACCGCTCGTTTCCGGTTTTTGTCAGAAGAGGGAGCCGCTGTGATCATCGACGGAGCCCGCGGTGACGGTGGCACGATCTTTGTTTCGCAAGCGACCGCGGTCCAACCGGCTCCGGCAGCTGGTGCCACACCGGCTACTCCCGGTGCTCCAGCCGCTCCTCAAGGTCCGCGCTACTACGAAAAGGGAGCGAATGTACCGATCCAGCTCAGCGCCGCTGGCGAACACTTTAACCGCGTCGCCCGCATGGTTGACGCCGGTGAAAAGGTAACAATGACGGTTGACCTCGCCGTGGAATTTCAGGACGCCGATCCAAACGGCTACAACACGATCGCTGAGCTACCCGGAACGGATAAGGCCGATGAGATAGTTATGCTCGGCGGCCACCTCGACTCATGGCACTCGGGAACTGGTGCGACTGATAATGGTGCCGGGTGTGCCGTGATGATGGAAGCAATGCGGATACTCCAGACACTTGGCCTCAAGCCGCGGCGAACTATCCGCATCGCATTGTGGACTGGTGAAGAACAAGGGCTTCTCGGCTCCCGAGCATACGTCAAGCAGCATTTTGGCTACCTGGGTGATGGTACGACACCGGCGTTTGGCGGCGGCGGCGGAGCCAATCGGCCACCGCAAAAACTTACCAAATTACCCGAATACGACAAGCTGTCGGCCTACTTCAACATCGACAATGGCACGGGCAAGATCCGCGGCATTTACGAGCAGGGCAATGACAACGTTCGCCCGATATTCAGGCAGTGGTTTGGGGCT
>JAYVDQ010000327.1:0-4106 GCA_043749325.1 Chloracidobacterium sp.
GCTTCGACGTCAAGAAGCTGTTTGATGCGTTCGATCAGTTCGCTCGTGGCGAGGCTGCTCGACGGCACCCATTTGCGGCCCGTTACACGGTCAAAGGTGTCCCCGATCTTAGTGAGCGACCCTCTTAAGAGCCAATCTGCTGAAAATCCTTTTTTGGAAACGGCTGGTTTCTCAGTCATTTAGCGGGCATGAAAGCACACAAAATCTGGATAAAGAACAGCTGCAATTCTAGCCGAAAAAAATCATAAAGAAAAGGCATTTACGAATCGAAGAACAAAAAAATAACCTCAAGCGTTCATGCCTTGAGGCTATTCATTTAAAGTCGTGCGGGTTTTTATTTTTCGACAACGCCAAGCACAAAATTACTAACCGCGACAAGGCCGCCGGCCACGCTTTTGGAGTTGTAGACGACGGTTGAGTTTCCTCCGCCCGACAGGTCATAACTTGGCGAGAGAAAGGTCGCACTAATCGCTGGATCGATCCCGTCCGCGATCTGGCTGCCGACATAGGGCGCGATGACCATATTTCCCTGAATAGTGCCGTTACCGCCGCCGGAGCGAAGGACCCCGCCCTGGCCTGTAACGAGGATTAGGCCGTTGAAACTAAAGTTGCCCGTTAGCGTCAGTGTGCCGGTGACGACGAGAATCCCGCCGCCATTCCCCGTAAATGAGCAGTTGCCATCACAAAACGTTATACCTTGCGCCGTGGCGTTATCACCGAAGGTTGCCGGTTGTTGGCCGCTTGGAAAAAATCGTCCCGATGCCTGTGCCACGGTGGCAAGCGAATTAACGACCGCATCCAGTGAAGCCGGGGTCGCGAGCCAATTTGGTATTTCCGCGGATACGTCGGATGGAGCTCCGATAACCGTTCCGTTGTAGGGATGCGGCGGGAGCCCGTCCACCGAGTCCTCCACAGCACCTAAGTTTGTACCATTTGTTACGCCGATAGGCGGTATAATATCGGTTGACGAGGCATCGTCGCCTGAAACGACGGTCACGTTCGATGAACCTGGATTAAAGTTAAACGTCGTCGCCGGACTGGCTGTGCTTGGCGGTCCGACCAGAGTTAGCGTAGCCGGAGCCGTCAGATCGCTAAAAAAATTCTTTTGAATGATCGCCTCGAGATGCTTGATCGAACCACGAGGCCCGAACCCGGTAGATTTTATCAGCAGACGCGTGGGCTCGGGCGATGTAATAGTTCCGGTTACGGTGCTGTCAACCGGATTGAGGTTTAACGTTGCCTCATAGCCATATCTCTGCGGCGGGCCAATAATCGCCTGGTTAACAGGTGATCCCCACGCAAAATTAAGCTTGATCGTGCTGCCCATCAAAGTGTAGGTCTGAGCGTCGAAAATGATCTTTGGCGGCGTTGTTAAGTCTCCCGCGTTTGTCTCAATGAAGCCCCGTATTACGCGGTTTGCGACATACGGCTTTGTCATTTGCACCACTATCTCGAAGCGGTTAAATGCCGGTATCGCCGCACCGGTTCCGGTGATCTTGACCTTAAATCGGCCGAAATCCGTATTTGTCGGCCCGGCGCTTACATTGAGGTCAGTGACCGATGTCGGAAAATATTTGATATTCACGGTGTTTGGTGCGGTTCCGTAAGTTATTTGGCTGGTGTTGGCACCTCCATCGTTGTCAAAAATCCAACCCGACGTGCTGTATGATACTAAACCGCCTGTGTTATCCGGATCTGAAATGGCTAACGTGTAACCGTAACCATTCATGATATTGCATGTGGCGGAGCCGATGATGACGCGATCCGTGCACGTTCCGTCGTATCCCAGCCAACGCGAAAGCCGTGGCACCGTGCTTGTGTCTCCGGCCGTATCGGACGTGGTGAGCTGGAGGGCTTTTACGTAATCGATCTTATTTGCGGGGTCGGTTGCCGGTTTATAGGCGTCAAGCAGAGGGTTTGGGACCACATTTCCGCGCAGTACATTTACCGCGGACTGGATGCCGCTCTCGGAGGCGTTATACGCCTGCTGCTCAGCAATGGCGTCGGTCACATTCTGCGTGTTGAGCGCCGACTGTAACAGCAGGCCCATGCTGGCGGTCATAAGCAGAAACGTGATTAGGAGCGCCATGACCAGGGCCGCGCCTTTCTCATTCTCGCGCTTTAAGATTTTTTTAACAGATTGTTTTTTCATTGCAGAAATACCTTTTTTGCGAACTGTCCGATCAATATTGGTTCAACATGTAGTTGGAATTTCTTAGCGTTACGTCCGAAGTAAATGTGACGCTCGACGGATTTGGCTGCCCAAACACGGGGTCGAGCTGTACCGTTACGTTGATACGAATGCGACCGGTGTTATTCGTAGGCGTCGCTACAACAGCCCCTGTGGAACTGGCTCCGCTATAATCAAAATACGTAAAAGTAACGAGGCTGATCTTATTAACGAGGACCGACGTCTGCGGCGCGTCGTTCGGGTCATAACGCACGATCGAATTGGTTGGAGCATCGTAAAAAAATGTAAGATCCTCGCCTGGCTTGTTTGTTGAAAGAACCGTCGAGCCGACCGGCACGGTGGTTGGGCCGATGTTATTGATATTTGCACGAATATGTAGCCGGTTGGCATCTGAGTCGGCGGCTATAATGCCGTTGCTCGCTGTACGCCCCCCGGCGCCGGTATAAATCCCGAAACCGGCGTTTTGAATCTCGCGTGACAGGATATTCAATGCCGCCTGCGCCGATGACAGAGCGTCAGTTTTTTGACTCTCTCGGGCACGAATGCTAAATGACCTCGAGAGCAGCGACGAGACAATGGCCAGCAGCATTAACATCACGACCATCGCGATTATTAATTCCAGTAGCGAAAAGCCGGCATTATTTTTCGATTTCGCTTTCTTCATGGGCTTAGTTTGCTCTTACGCGCCGCACGATTATCGTTGTCGGTATAGCGGTTTGCCAGCCCGCGCTCCCGTTCGCAAGCCGGCTTGTAACGCTGATCTCTTTCAGCGTCGGATTTGGCACCGCGGTATCGTCCTGGATGCCAGCGGTAAGCGGGTCGTTATCGATAACTATCTGAACAGTGAAGCTTAATCCAGCGGGGGACGTAACGGACTTTAGGGGCTTGGTCCCGCCTGTTAATGTCGCATCGGTAAACGCACCCGTAAACTTTGCGGCACGTATTTGCTCAACTTCCTGCTGCAGGATTGCCAGAGCCTGGGTGCGCGAGCTGTTGCCCGCGTTGTAATTGATCGCGTAGGTAAACGCAAAAACGACCCCGAGCAGAGCGATCAGGATTATTACCAATGCACATGCAACTTCGATCAGCGTGAATCCAACCTCGCCTTTCCGCTCTGAATTCGGCCGGACGATTGACGCGGGTTCAACGGTCGGCCCGACATTTTCACGGGAGTCTTTTTTAGATTTATTGTGGAGCCTCATAAGCTGATAATTTGGCCGATCCGCCCTTTCGACAATTACTGGCATTTGCCATTTGTTCGCACCCACATTGGTGATTTACAAATGCAGTTGGAACCACTCGGTTTCTGACCCGTAAGACAAGCAGCGGGCGTCGGTGTCGGGGTTGGAGTCGGGGTCGGCATTCCGCTGGGTGTAGGACTGGGAGTCGGGGTTGGAGCCGGCGTCGGTGTCGCCGCAGGCACCGGTGTGGGTGTTGTAACGGGGGCATCCCACACCGCCAACAGAGGATTTACCTGCAAATTGGCGTCGATACTGCTCACGCTCGGGTTTGCAAAGGTTGGCATCGTCGATCCGCCGGTCAGCAAGGCAACCGTGCCCGCTGCCGATATAAAAACCACATTCGAATTTTGAGAGTTAGCAGTCGCGGGCGTGCATGTGCCGTTGCAAAAATAAACCAGCGGGACATCCGGCGGCGGAGCCGTTACGCAATCGGAAAGCAGGGCATGCCCTCGCTCATCAAATCTAATGGTAACGGGAAGCGTTACTCCGTTTCCGACGATCGTCACATCGCTTCGGCCGGCAAAACTCAAGTTTTGGGTTTCGGCCGGCGTCTCAAGCGTTCCGTTCTGGTTACGATCCGTTGTAACGCTGAACGACGTAGCGTCGTTGATAGTTACTCGCGACATATCCGAGCAAATGCTTGCTCTACGCTTGACCGAGTCGAATCGGGCGCG
>JAYVDQ010000328.1:0-6513 GCA_043749325.1 Chloracidobacterium sp.
TAGTATCTGAAACCCAAGTAGCTCTAAAGATGCCCTTTGCAAAACGCAGAGGGCATCTTTTTTCGGGACAAAAATCCTAAAAAATGTTAAGATTGTTCCATGTCATATAGTCCGTTATCATTATCCCGCCGGCACGTACTCGGCGATCTTTACGGCCGCTGCGATCCGATCGCTGAAAATGTTCCGGTCTATCTCGACGGCACGACGCGCGAACTGCTCGGCCAGGCGGACGAATGTCTCGGACATTATGCCGACGCCATTTCGTTTCATCTGCCCGATGATTTTTGTAAAAAGCTCTCAGCGGGCCATTTCACGTATTCCTTCGATTACGAACATGCCGAACAGGCCGCGGGTGTAGGACGGAGGCGAATTAAGATCAATTCGATCACTCTGATCGCCCGCAAGGCCTACCAGAAACCCGTTCCAAAAAACGCGTCCAAAGCCAAAGAAGCGGTTGCGGTCGCCGTCATCGAAGCCGAATAGTAATTTAACGGCCAAATTAACGAAAAAACACGAAAAAGATGCGATATTCTTTTTCGTGTCTTTTTTCGTTTTTGGCGGTTGATAAGCTTTTATCAGTGAAAAGTGCAGAAATCTTTTGGCTCAGTGCCTGCACGGAAGGATTTCGCCTCTTTTGTGGGACAATGCACGGTTGCGCGCATTCCCGTCAACGGACAGATCATGACAGTGACCATGCCGCCCGTTTCGGCGGCGGGTGGACGAATCTGATTCGAAGGCTGCGGGTTGTCCGGCGGCTCCACCCGGTCTTGCCATGTACCCGAAAGCGGCGTCGGCGACGGCGTGGGACGCTCGCCCGTGCTTAGCTCGGGGTTATCGCCGGGGATCGGCAGCAGAGACCGGTTTGGCACTGTCCCGGAGACGAAAATCTCGATCCGGCGAAATTCAGCCGGCACATTCGTCACATATATGTCTTTTGGCTCTACCACCGGCTCTTCGTAGTAAAATTCAGGATCTAACCCCTTTGGCCGTGTCGGCGTGGGGATCGGCGTCGGTGTCGCCGAAGCCTCGACTGCGTCAAGCTCACGGATCAGGGCTCCGTTACGAATATCGATCTCGGCCTTTTTTACATTAGCTGGCATCGTCCAGTCGCCGTTCCAGTCGGGGTGCGACTGCAGAGCTTCCTTCATAAAATCGGCCCAGACCGGCATCGCCGAATCGGCGCCTTTCATATCGAGGTCGTCGCCATTGTCGAATCCAACATAGACGACGCAAACAAGGTCCGGCGTAAAACCGGCGAACCATCCATCGCGCGACGTGCCCGTCTTACCCGCAAACGCCGTTTTTCCCGCTACATTTCGAAAGCCCCAGCTCTGGGCCTGTGCGGCGGTGCCGCGATTGATGACATCCTTTAAAATGTCGTCCATCACATACGCGACATCCGGCCGGACAACATTTTTGCGGTCGGGCGACGGAGCGGTTATCGTGCGTCCGTCACCTGCCGCGATCTTCGTTATCGGCATTGGAGCAACCCGGTCGCCGAGGTTCGCAAATATCGTATAGGCCGTCGCGACTTGCAATGGCGTCGCTTCCGCCGTGCCGAGAGCCATCGACGGATACGCCTTATCTACCTTTGGCATCCCTGCTTTTGTCGCGAGGTTCATCACCTTGCCAATGTTTAGCTGCATCGCCAGATCGACAGTGATGACGTTTTTACTTTTCACAAGTGCGTCGCGCAAGGTCAGCTCTTTGTTTGAGAAGGTATCGCCAAAATTATTAGGGGAATAGCTATCTGTACCAAAGGTAAACGTTTTTTTCTCGTCCTTAAAAATGGTCGCCGCCGTAAACTGCCGCGAACTCGAATCGTACGCCGAATTGATCGCGGTTGTGTAAACAAAGGGCTTAAAGACCGATCCCGGCTGCCGCATCGCATCGGTCGCGCGGTTAAATTGATTCTGCTCGTAATCGCGCCCACCCACCATTGCAACGATCTCGCCGGTCTTTGGCCTGATCGCGACGAGCGCCGCGTTCAGGCTGCCTTTCGGTTTTTTCGGGAAATGCTTATCGAGCGCTGCGAGCCGTTTGCTGACAGTTTCGTACGCGATCCGCTGCAGATCGGGGTCGATCGATGTGTAAACCCGCAGATGCTGAACGGCTTCGGGATCGGCGACCAGCTTCGGCAGTTCCTCGATCGCGTATTGCGAAAAATAAGGCATTCCCTGCAGGTCTTTGCGGCCCGAAACCTGTTTAAGCTCGATAGGCAACGTGCGATACTGGGCAAGCTGTTCCTGCGTGATCTCGCCCGTTTCGGACATTGATTCGAGCACCTGGTTGCGGCGTTCCTGAACGCGATCAGCGTATTTATATGGATTATATCTGTTCGGACTGCGGATAATGCCGGCGATAAACGCGGCTTCGGGCAGCGTCAACTGCGAGACATCCTTGCCGAAATAAGCATTCGCCGCCTCGCCGACGCCATAGATCGAGACGCCCGATTGCTGGCCAAGATATATTTGGTTGGCATAAAGCGTAAAAATATCCTGTTTCGACAATCGTGTTTCGAGAATCAGCGACATATAAGCCTCGGTGGCCTTACGCGTGTACGACTGCTCGTTACTGAGCAAAAGATTCTTGATCAACTGCTGCGTGATTGACGAACCGCCTTGATTATTGAGCCGTGAATTTTCCTCCGGCTCATAACGCCGCCACAGCGCCCGTGCAATACCACGAAAATTAACGCCATAATGTTCGAAAAACGCCCGGTCCTCAGTGGTAGTGATCGCTTTGACTAAATAAGGCGGAATGTCGTTATACGTTACCGTCTTTCGCCGTCCGTCGCCCTCCGCGGCGATAGAACTCAGTATTTTTGGCTCAAGCCGTGTCTCGGGCACTTCGGCCTTTGCGTCACGGTCACCGATCGCCGCGACGGATTTCTGGTCCTTCGAAAACTTAATGGTCAACGATGGAAACACCTTTTTTCCGTCGATAATTCCCGTCGTGCCTGGTTCGATCGCGAGAATTTCGCCTTCGACCGAATACCGGCTTCGCGAATTATCGGCACGACTATTTCTCTCGATGTATCCGGCGGATTTGAGATATTCGATCAACCCCGCCATTGTCGTCGCTTCGCCGACCTTCAGCGTTTTTGGGGCCGAATATATCCCGGCCGATGCCGTATAGACTTCGCCGCTGAGCAATTTGCGGTCGATGCGGTCCGAGAATTCGAACCAGTAATACGTCGTTATCAAAAACACGCCGAGCATTACCAGCAGCGCTACGGAGATCGTCCAACCATTAAAGATCAGCCGCAGAAAGCGTCGAAATCGTGATTTCGGCGGAGCTTTGTACACCGCCGGGCGCCGCGATTTTACCCAGCCCTGTGGCGGCATCTTTGATCTATTGCTCTTAACGATCGGTGGCTCGGACATTTGTGGTTGGACAACGGCGGATGCGAGGAAAAACTTTGGCCGCCTTTAGAATTCTATAGAGTTTTGACCGTCAATGTCTAGTAATTTGATAGTCCACCCGATAAACAAAGAAAAAGGCCTCGCAGTGGACGAAGCCTTTTCGAGTCAAATTCATTTAGTCTGTTAGCCGGCGGTGACGCCCATCAGGCCGCGGATACATATCTGTTTTATAAAGGTAATTTCACTGGATTTTGCGGTGTCAAAGGCCTCGGCCGAGTCGCTAATATCGTCTAATATTTGGAATGTTACCGTCTCAGCCGCGCTGGTCGAATCGGTAAATTTTCGGGCCCAGGCCCAGATCAGCGGGCCATGGATCCTCGAACAATCCGCCCAATGAACTCCCCTAAAGGCCCTTGCCGCATCTTCTCTGACTACTAGGTCCCTACCATGCAGGTGAATCACATCTTGTGCCATGACCTACTTCCTTGTCGCGTTGTCTATTAACATAACAACAGAAGTCTAAACTAATTTTCTACCGCTCTCTGTTCGCTACCGTACAGAGCGGCCGCCGAAATTTCTTTAGAATTACGCTATTGGAAGGAAATCCGACTCTCGTTTTAAAAAGGTGGTGTAGAAATGCTTGGAATTAGGCCCGCGAGTATTTTGTACGTTGACAATGATGTCGAATCTTGTGAATTGCTCCGTAGTTCGCTCCTCGCGAGTGAAAATGACTTTGAAGTAGTCTGCGTCACAGGGACCGACGACGCTATAGATCTGATGCGGCAACGGTCATTCGATATGTATATTTTGGAATATTGCCTGGCTGAAATGACGGGCCCTGAGCTTTGTCGCAAACTTAGGCTGACAGATCGACGTACGCCGATAGTCATTTACAGCGCATTGTTTCGCCAGATCGATCGGGAAAAGGCGCTCGATGCGGGAGCAAATGCTTTTGTGGTCAAATCTGACGGTTTTAGCAATCTATCGGCGACTATTCTGCGATTGCTGTATCAAAAGCCGGTCATTTCCCGTAACTATCATTCTGCCCGTCGGAGCACGAGTATTTTTTAGCAGATCACGACCTACGTGGAGGAAATAATATATGTCACTTTTACATTGTCCGGAATGCGGACACGAAATATCAGATAACGCGGTAGCCTGTCCAAGTTGCGGGCGTCCGACCAGTGCATCGGTGCCGGTCGTGGAGCGAAAGGTTGTTGTAGTTGACGACACTCGCGAACGCGACGGCTTTCCGACGTGGGCGTTTATTCCGATCGGTATGCTCGCTGTCATTCTGCTCATATTGATTTATGTATTGGTCAATAGAAACAGCGACGATAATGCTAATCAGCGCGTCAACGTAAATGTAAATGCGTCCAGGCAAACGGCCACTAGCCAGAGCGTGCCTTCGACGGTTACTACCGTGCCTTCCTCCGGCCCGTCTTCCGTCACCGTCCCCCCCGCCGCACCCTCAACACAGACAACCGTTCCGGGTTCGCAGACCACGGTCGCCGAATCACCGACCAGAGGAAAGGTTGCTATCGTTGCAAAGCTGGCGGGTCGAAACGGTTCGACGCAGGCGGTTCGGAATGAGAAATTCTATCTCCTGGATCAGGACGTTGAGACTATACTAAGCTCAGCGGGTGTAAATCCGATCGAAGGCCAGTCGCTGACAAGTAGTCTCGGCCTTTCGCTTGTATTTCCCGACCGTTACGGCGACTTTAACCGGGCCGCGTTCAACGCCATCCGCAAGCACATAAAATACAGCGGCCAGACGGATGGATCGGGCAAAGCCCAGATGGCGGGCATCGAGCCCAACAGTTACTACTTGTTTGGCATGACAAGGGCGGGCCGCGGCTTTACCGTTTGGAATTCACCCGTATCGGTCCAGGTCGGTGATAATGTGTTGAATTTAGCCCCGCAGAGCCTTACCGAAATTCAGGACCCCGCAGGTTGATCGCAACATCACTGGGATAATAAACGCGGCCCGCCTTCGAGCCGTTTTCCCGTCGGTTACGCAGCAATGTGCCCCATGTGGTCATAACATTCGTCGCAGATCCCGTGCGTAACCTGGGGCATAGACTGAATTTGATTCATGCTATAGCCGGGAAGCGCCTCTTCGAATTCTTTCCAGGCTCCGTCTTCTGCACGGATTTTGTTTCACCACGAACACGCGGATAAAGACACTTCCTCGAGTCTTTTTAGCAGTTTTAGCATAGCCCTCGGTCTCCCTGATTTACCATATACTGTTGGCCTTAGATCTCGGATTCATCGGAGGCCGTAGTTTATGGGAGAGAGCAGAATTCACTCAATCAGCCTAATGAAAAATTAACCCTCCATCTGTGCGGTTGCGCACAGATGGATTTTTATCTATAGTCTATTATTAAATACCAGTTTAGTTTCGTATATTTTTGATTTGTATAATAGATAGTTTTATGATAGATCCCTAAAGGGCGGGGCTAGTAGATGGCATTCGATTCAAAACCGGATAACCCGATGAGCAACCATTTGCTTGAGGCTCTGCCTCGCGAAGATTTTGCACGGATCGAGCCGTCGTTAGAGCAGGTCTCGCTAAAACTGGGCAAGGTGCTCTACGAATCCGGCGACAAGATGTCGCACATCTATTTTCCAACCACCGCGATAATCTCCTTACTTTATATCATGGAAAACGGCGGGACCGCCGAGATCGGGATCGCCGGCAATAACGGCCTGATCGGCATGGCTCTATATATGGGCGGCGAAACAACATCGAGCCGGGCGGTCGTGCAGAACGCCGGTGAGGTAATACGGATGAAGGCCAACGATCTTCAGACCGAATTTAAACGCGGCGGTATATTTCAGGACCTGCTGCTCCGCTACACGCAGTCAATGATGACACAGATCTCGCAGACCGCCGTCTGCAACCGGCTGCATACCGTCGTCCAGCAGCTTTGCCGCTGGCTGCTCATCAATCACGACCAGCTTCCCGCCGACAAGCTCGTGATGACCCATGATCTGATCGCCAACATGCTCGGCGTCCGCCGCGAGGGCGTCACCGTCGCCGCCGGATATTTGCAGGACAACGGATACATTTCATATTCGCGCGGCACCGTTATCATCCTCAACCGTAAGGGTCTCGAAAACATTGCGTGCGAATGTTATCAGGTCG
>JAYVDQ010000329.1:0-4815 GCA_043749325.1 Chloracidobacterium sp.
GTTCAAAAGCCTTCCGAGTGTTGTCATCGTCGGCATACGTTTCCTTCAAGGCAACCGTCGCACTCGTGCGATTATCTTTTGCCTCGTAAACTGCGCCCATTCCGCCATGCCCAAGCTGCCCGACAATCGTGTAACGCGATTGCAGTATTGTTCCAACAGACAACGGAAGGCGTTTGTTCATGTGAAATCTTTAGTTCTTACAGATTTAAGAATTGAGAAATCATTGTATGTCGGTTCGCCTGATTTCGCCAATACAAACAGAAGACTTACAGAGTAAAAGCAAATCTGTTAGCATCTATTTTCATCCGATGAAAAATCCTCTTTCGTCCGACAACCTCGCATCTTATCTGGCTCTCATCGGGGTACAGCTATCTTTCGGCTCGTTCCCTGTTCTTGGGAAGATAGCTCTCAGCGTAATTCCACCCGTCGGTCTGGTCGGCTTTCGTGTGGGCTTGACCGCGTTGATCTTCGTAATTGTTCAGTCGTTCCGACAGCGATTCTGGCTCAAGGAACGCGTCGATTACCTCAAACTGTTCGGTATTAGCTTTCTCGCCGTAACGTTTAATCAACTGCTATTCACGACTGG
Organism: Chloracidobacterium sp.; assembly: GCA_043749325.1. Classification (GTDB taxonomy): domain Bacteria; phylum Acidobacteriota; class Blastocatellia; order Pyrinomonadales; family Pyrinomonadaceae; genus OLB17. The sequence continues at coordinate 587 of JAYVDQ010000329.1, forward strand.
TCTGTCGCTTACCAAGGCTTCGAATACATCACTGATCTCGGTCACGATCCCTATCTTTGCCCTTACGGCCGGTTATCTGCTTGGCACTGAAATGCTTAGACCGATCAAAATAGTGGGCATTTTAATTGCTTGTACGGGAGTAGTTCTGTTGATTGATCCTCGAAACGCATCATTTTCGTCGCAGACCACTTTGGGTGATCTGCTCGTGGTCCTAAACTCACTCTCGTACGGTGTTTACGTCGCGATCTCAAAAAATATCCTGACCAGAAACGGAGCATTTCGCTCGATAATGTGGATATTCTTATTCGCGTCTATATTCTGCGTGCCGCTCGGGGGCTTTTCCATGAGAACTGTCGATATCGCTAGCGTCCAGCCGGTGATCTGGCTGGCTGTTTTATACACCGCGATAATTGGAACGCTCATTCCCTACTTCCTAAATGCATGGGCACTAGCTCGTGTAAATCCTTCGACAGTAGCTGTTTTCGTTTACCTTCAGCCGGTCGTAGGATTTATGCTGGCCGTTATTTTTCTGGGCGAGCATGTAGGGCTAAATTTTATCGCGGCGGCCGTATTTGTCTTCGCCGGATTATTTCTGGTGACAAAAAAATTTACTCCCCGTGAAGCCTGAGGTTGCTTTTTGCCTGGTTACGGCATCTAATATTTGCAAATGCCAACTCAGATCAACCAGACACGAGACAGCGGCCGGGGCGTTACTATGCTTCGGGTCGATGGCGACATGCTTCGAGACGACGCGATCCTTATTGAACGGATCGTGGCCGATATTCGTGATGAATCCGACGACGAAGTAGTCCTCGATCTTGCCGATCTCGATCTTCTCGACAGCGAGGCCGCACCTATACTTCGGCGCATGGCCGAACTTGACGGATTTTCAATCGAAGGCATGGAAATCTTCCTCCAGTCGGTTGTCAATAACGTCGAGGGACACCACGCCTGACACGCCCGCACCTGACTTTTTCTAAAAAACCATTTACATTGTAAGGAATGAAGACTCAGGAGATTGCTGATTTTCTTTCCGCGAAACTCGTTGGCGACGGAAACGTCGAGATCGAGGGCGTTGCTTCCCTGTCAGCCGCTTCGGCCGGCGAGATCGCATTCGTCGAAAAAGCTGATCCAGGAGCTTCTACAAATGCCTCGTGCCTGATCGTACCTCTCGATTTCTCTTTAAAGGTTTCTCAGCCATTCATCCGGACAAAAAATCCTAAACTAGTGTTTTCTCGCGTGGCAGAATTGCTTCACCCGTCTAAAGATCGGCCCGGGGAAATCCATCCATCCGCCGTCGTCTCCGCGACAGCAAAGATCGGAGCCAATGTATTTATCGGGGCGTTTGCATGCGTCGGCGACAATTCGACGGTGGGCGATGGAACTCATCTCAGGGCGGGTGCGAAGGTGGGGGACACCGTGACTGTGGGCAGTAAGTGTGTGCTGCATCCGAATGTTTTTATCGAGGACGGATGCACGCTCGGTGACAACATCGTGCTCCATGCCGGGGTTGTGATCGGGGCCGACGGCTTTGGTTATGTGCGTGGCGATGACCGATACATTAAATTTCCGCAGATCGGTACAGTTGTTATTGAAGACAACGTCGAGATCGGCGCGAATTCATGCGTTGATCGTGGAGCCCTGGGGGAAACCCGCATCGGCGAAGGCACCAAGATCGACAACCTCGTCCAGATCGCTCACAACGTTCAGATAGGAAAGAGGGTTGTTATAGCAGCTCAAACCGGCATTTCCGGCAGCACGGTGATCGAGGACGACTGCGTAATTGGCGGCCAGGTTGGTATGGGTGATCACGCCCGCGTTCAGAGCGGAGCGATCATCGGCTCCCAGGCCGGCGTATTGCCCGGCAAGATAGTTCGCCCAGGCGTATGGTGGGGCACGCCAGTCCAGCCGCTCGCTGAATACAAGCGGCAAAATGCAATGGTAAAAGGGATCGATCGGCTGCGTTCGGAAGTTAAACGCCTAAACAAAGTCGTCTCTGATCTCGTATCTGAGAAAAAAGGAGTGTAGTTTTATGTTTTCGACCGGCTCTAAGATTCCGTTAGTCTCAATCTTATCAATATTGTTTGTCATGTTTTTGACCGTCGACCTTTCGGCCCAAGCCGATCGGACTACGCTCGATGATTTTTTCGACTCGGCTGAATCAATAGTCATAGCCAAATGTCTAAAGACCGGCCCGGTCGACATACTATTGCGCTCGCGCGTCGAGCTTGATGTTTTACAGATTGTAAAGGGCGATCCAAAAATGACCATGCTTTCGCTGAAAATCAGCTTTGGAATGCAGCCAGGTCGAAACTATCTTGTGCGGATTCCGAAGGCTACGGATAATAAATCACAAAAATCGCTTTCAGAAGACCGCTATACGGTCGTGCCCGTATCCGATCATGAAAATCTCGATCTGCTCAAAACCCTGCCACCGCATATCATCGTACTGCGCACGTTGAACATGCGAATTGACGAACTCGAATATAATATCCGCAGTAATACTTACGAGCTTGATGGTCTAAAAGCCATCAAGAAGGGGAACTAAACCAAATTATGAGCTGGGATCATTTTTAGGATTGCCTCCGCGGCTCGTTTTGATGCTCCGCCATGACCGAGCTTTTCTGTTGCCGCGGCAAGACGGGTACGCATCTCGCGGTTTACTCCTGGTTCGATCAGTCGCAAAAGCTCATTGGAGAGTGCCTCGGGGCTAAAGTCTCCCTGGATCATCTCCGTCGCAAGACGGTCACCCGCGATCAGGTTTATCAACCCATAATGATCTACCGAGATCAGAGGTTCCAAAAGACGATAGTTTAGGCCCGAAGTATTATAGACAATAGCCATGGGCGTACCGATGATGCCTGCCTCCAGTGTCGCCGTACCGCTCGTAATCGCGGCCGCGTCCGACGCATTCAGGGCGTCGTATGTCTCGTTTTCGACGATCGTTGGAGGATCAAGCCCTTTTTCTTCTGCTACTGAGATGGCTTTCTGAATATACTTTTGATCACGGTTCGATGCCAACGCGATGACAAATTGTATCTCTGGACGCATCGGCGATATTAATGCGGCGGCTTCGAGCATAACGGGCAATATTCTCACGATCTCTTTATGCCGGCTTCCCGGCAGAAGTGACACTATGGGACCGTCGGTGTTGAGTTTGTACTTTCGACAAAATTCTAATTTCGAAAATTTAGCATGGACCTCCATCGCAAGCGGATTGCCTACATATTCGACATGTGTGACGCCGTGATTCGCATACCAATCTTTTTCGAAAGGCAGGATCACGATCATAAGATCCACATATTTCTTGATAGAGTTGACGCGGTATTTGCGCCAAGCCCAGAGCTGAGGTGAAATATAATAGATCACCTTAAAACCTTGTTTTTTTAATGATTTAGCAAGTTTTAGATTGAAATCCGGAAAGTCGACGAGGATCACTGCTTCCGGCTTTCGCTCGACGGCCGCGCGCTTTAGATCGTGGAAAGCCTTTAGGAACATCGGCAGCGCGCGTCCGATCTCCGACAGACCTACTATTGACATGGCGTCAGCCTCGACAATGGGTTCAACGCCGGACGCACGAAGCCGCTTGCCGGCGGCTCCGAAGATCTCAAAGTTGACATCCGGTTCGGCGTCGCGAAGTGCGTCGATCAAAGCGGCCCCATGCCTGTCGCCGGAGGCCTCACCCGCCACGATCATTAATTTGAGCGTCTTCATTGTTTGTCTCGTAAATGATTAATATTAAATGATATATGCGGATTGTAAAATGACAACCAAAATCGAACAATGCCGCATCAAAGCTGTTGGATTTGGAACAATTATGCTTTTTTCGTCTTACAGTTGCTTGCAGTAAGGCCTCGTTCCGCATAAAATCTAATGTTTTGGGCGAACAGCACGCGATCTTGGGTTTGCCTTTGGATTTATACTGATCGCCTAGTTTCGGAGGAGATTTGTGACCTTTCGTTTTGCATTAATTACAGTAGCTATTTTTGTGTTTTCCGTCGCCGCGTTTGGACAGGTTGACTCGGTCATCGGGCAAGTCTCTAATTCTAGCGCCGAATCGTTTGCCGGCAGCATGAGTGGAAATGGCAGATTTATCGTTTTTGAATCCCGCGGTAACATTGCGACCGAAAATCCGCGTAATGAGGATGGAAATACCGAGATATTCCTTTTCGATTACGCACAGAGGCGAATCTATCAGATAACCGATACAAAAAGCGTTTTGTTTGACC
>JAYVDQ010000330.1:0-2740 GCA_043749325.1 Chloracidobacterium sp.
GCCTGTTCGGCACGCCGCCCGAGACCGGGATCGAATAAAGCTCCGTCTGCGGCAATTCGTAGTATTGTTCGACAACGTGCCGGGACGTGAAATAAATCATCGAACCGTCTTTGGCCCAGTTAAAATCCCCCTCGGCAAAATCTCCGCTCGTGAGTTGCGTCGGCGTCACCTTGTCCTCCGGGTTACGCGGAGCGGCGACGGTCCAGAGGTGATTTGGATGGCTAAAATCGAGATAGCCCGTGCCGTTCGAACGGTACACCGCCTTCGTTATCACGCGAACGTCGCTCTCATGGCCCTCGTTCGCCGCCGGAACGGCCGGTTTCGGGGCCGGCTGCTTGTTCATTTTCGCGATCTCTTCCGCGTTCGAGCCGCTGCTAAAAGCGATCCACTTCCCGTCCGGCGACCAGATCGGGCCACCCGCTCCGCGCGGCAGGCTCGTAAACTGAAACGAATCGCCCCCTGCCATCGAGAGCATAAATAGCTGCGCCGAAGTCTCCGCCGCCCGCACAAAAGCCAGGTACTTCCCATCCGGCGACCAACGCGGCGTCGAATCACGCATCCCGCCCGTCATCCGGTGCGGCTCGTCCGTACCGCTCGTCGAGACGGCCCAGATCGAAGTGTCATACCCCGTCTTCTGCGCGTTCACCGTCACCTTAACAAACGCGACCATCGCCCCGTCCGGCGAGATCTGCGGGTCCGCAACCCACGTAAAATCAAACAGGTCCTTCTCCGTCATACTCCGCCTCTGCGCGGATGCCGTGACGGCAAATACAAGAATAACTATCGACAGTCGAACAAAAAATTTTCGCATGCAGCCTCCAGATGTGCTTTTAGATTCGGATAATACGGCTAGGTTAGCAGTTTGTCTAGGGTTTTCAAATGAGCTCGGCGGTTAGTATTTGCAAAAAGCGCAAAAAAGCGAGTCAGTTACGACTCGCTTCTCCGTGAGTTATTCACCTACCTTACTGGCTGACAAGATAAACATCCCATGACCAACGCCCGACTTGCGCGCCATGGACATCCATTACTTTTGAACGGTATTTAAATTTATTACCGTATTGGTCTGTTCGCTTGGACTCTTTATATTTGAGTTCAATCTCAGCAAGGCCCAATTGGTTAAGCGTCTTTAGTTCCCCAGAATCGGAAATACCGTTGTGATTTGTATCCTGCCATAAACGAAGGCTGCCAAAAATACTATCCTGAGAAGTAATCTTGTCATCGCCGTTTCCACCATTAGATGGCTTATCATAGTCCGCTAAGGCAATAAATCCATTTGGCTGAGGCCCGCCGGTAATAGGACGTGGCTGTGGCGTGTAATTACCAAAAAGCTCCGTTCCGTTGTCAATGGTTCCATTGCCATTCCGGTCGAGAACCAACCAAGCGTCGTCGGAACCAGACGAGGTCCAAGCGACATTTTCTCGACTGCCATTTGCATCCAGATCGAAACTGACCCCGTGGGATAAGTCTGTCAAAGAATATCCATTCCCGTTTACGTCGATGACTATGGGCGAATTGGGGCAACTGCCCCCGACAACACAACAGCCGTTTGGTGGATAACACCAATCCCATGAGCCTTGATCGCAAACTGGTCCGTACCCAAGGGTCTGCACGCAAGCTGCATTCTCATCGCCCATGCCATTGCAGTTTTGGTCGAGGTCGCAGTCACATAGTTCGGCTGCTCCGGGATGGACTTCAGGATAGAGAGGCCCGCAGTCGTTACCGCCACTGCAACAGTTGTAACCATCTCCGTCCTCATCATTATCGTCCGCCGGAATGCAGTTTTGATCCACTCCATCGCAATATATTTCAGTTGCGTTCGGGTGAATACCCATATTGCCATCATTGCAATCGGTTCCACCCGAGCATCCAGGATGACTACCACCGTATCCGTCCGAGTCCCGGTCACAACAATAACCCCCGTTGTCGAATGCCGTCGAAACGCCTTGCTCGTCAGGGCACGTGGTTCCTTGACACCGCACCGAACGTCCTTCGTGGGCCATTTTGCCCTCTCCGGCGTAATAGGCTCCCGTCGCATCATAAACGCCTTGGCCGCAGGTTGGGTTATCCCCACAGACATTGCCAAACGAAGTGTCCCAAGACCCACACTCAATGTTCGTTTGCGCCTTGACCGTTTCAGGCCAGGCAAGATGTTCGTAGAGAAGCGCACAACAGAAGCCGACAATAAAAAAAGCGATTATACGTAGGATCGGCTTCATCTTTTTTCCTCCGATGGCTTTGACTCAACCGGGACGTAACGATCAGGATTGTTAGGATCTTGTTTCATAAAGGTTCCAGCAGTCCAGGCCGAACCGTCCTCGAAAATAATGAAACCAACTTCTAGTTGCATTTCCTTAATGGAATTGACTGAATGCCGTTTCGAGAGAAATCCCGAAATCATGGGATATTCCTTCGACAAAGCAATCCCCAAACTTTCACCAGGTGCCAAATTAAACGGATCTGCTTTCTGCGGAAGTTTGGTTCCTGGCCGGCGTCCAAAATTGATATCATAAGCCATCAGATTCCCTGATGTGCGAGTTTCGGGAAAAAGTAAATTGATCTTTAAATAGACGATAGGCTTGCCAGACGTATTTTCGACTTTGAAAGACGTTTTACTTATCCAATCAGAACTCTCCGCGAATTTCTCATCGAGATTTCGCCCACGCTCACCTATTTGCAACTCACCAAATTTCACCTGAGGATCGCTCGAATAGGCTCGACTAATCACCTTATCGTTTGACTG
>JAYVDQ010000331.1:0-2316 GCA_043749325.1 Chloracidobacterium sp.
GCCGACCGCGCCGATCTCGTCGGCGGTTATTCCTTCCGTCGCCAAAACTGCCCGGATTGCCGCAACGGACGCCCGCCACCAGTCGTTCGGGTCCTGTTCGACCCAACCAGAGTGAGGCGACGCGAACGGCATATGTTCGACGGTTTCGGCCGCAAGCGTTTGACCGTGCTCGTTGATGAGAACGGCCCGTGAACCTCCAGTGCCGACGTCGATTCCCAAAAAATTCATATGGCTCGTTCTATTACCTAACTTGCGTAACCGTTCGGATGGGCTTTCTTCCAGTCCCACGCCGATCGAATGATCGACTCAAGGCCGGGATGTTCGGGCTTCCAACCAAGGACCTCGAAAGCTTTACTCGCATTCGCGATGAGCCGGGCCGGATCGCCCGTGCGCCTGGGTTCTATCTTAACGTCAATCGTCCTGCCTGAAACTTTTCGAGCGGCTTCGATAACTTCTAAGACAGAAAAACCAAGTCCGTTGCCCAGATTGATATAGGCAGAGTCACCGCCTCCTTTAAGATGATCTAGCGCCCTTAAATGGGCGTCGGCCAGGTCGGCAACGTGGATATAGTCGCGGATACAAGTTCCATCCGGTGTGTCGTAATCGTCGCCGAAAACTGATACAAACGGCAGGTCGCCATCTGCGGCACGCAGCACGTTGGGTATCAAATGGGTTTCCGGGTCGTGATGCTCGCCGCATTTCGCGGTCGCTCCCGAGGCGTTGAAATAGCGCAGGGTCACAAACTTCAAACCGTATGCCGAATCGTACGACTCCAGTATCCGCTCGGTCATGAATTTGGACCAGCCGTACGGATTAATGGGTTTTTGCGGGTGCATCTCGTCGATTGGTATATATTGAGGATCGCCGTATGTCGCACACGTCGACGAAAACACTATGTTCTTTACATCCGATTCGATCAGGGCGTTAAGGAGGTCGTTCGTCTGGACGGTATTGTTTGCAAAATACTTTGCCGGGTCCGTGACCGATTCGCCGACATAAGCGTACGCCGCGAAATGAACGCATGATTCGATCCCGTGTTCCAAGACGATTCTCTTAACGAGATCGGAGTCACCAACATTGCCCTTGTAAAAAGGAACGTCGCATATAGCATCTCGATGTCCGTAATCAAGGTTGTCCAAGACAATAACATCGACATCACCCTCGCGAAGTAGTTCGACCGTTGCGCTACCGATATATCCTGCTCCACCCGTTACCAAAACTGCCATTAAAAAGCTGCTCCCTATCGTTGTCTGTACAACCGTACTAAAATCCGGATTCCTAATGAAGTTACTTTACATTAAACCTCGACTTTAATTATTTCCAAAAGTTACATTTTTTTCCGGACACCCAGGGGATAAGAGTGTTGTGTTACCGGCCTTTGGTAAGGTCACCACCCAGACCAATCTGCCGCCTGTTGTACAGTTCAAATTCCGAAGCGAACTGTAAATCGGGTTATGGCTGATTATGGCTCGGCGCGCTCGGTCTACAACCGGTCCCGCCTTTCTGGACATGATCTATCAAATCGCGATCTTATCCAAAATTTCCACACTTTTTTCCAAAAAATTGAGTTTTCTTGACGTTCTTTCACATTGGAACATCGAATTTTCGGAAATTTTTTTAGTTTCTTCTGGACAAAGTAAAAAAAGAATGTTAATTTACCAATCCGATACTAGAAATTAAATGGTATTACCAATTTTACCGTAAAATCGCTGAAAAACGGATTAATCACCGAATTTAGAACTTTTTAGAGACCGTCTCGAATTGTTACTGGCTAGTAATAATAATTGGTTTTACCAACTGAAACTGAAATGAATGGTCTGATAATTGCCTTAGAATAAATAGTTATCTGTGCGCATGTTGCTTCGGCAGGCTTATAAAATGGTATTTATGTGCGAAACAGACCAAGATTCCAAATAAGATTTTTTGATGAGTAAAAGAGAGGATTGCCCCCAAGATGCCCTTTAAGTGCACATGGTTAGCGATCCAGGTTAGGATTTCCAAGAAATAGGGAGAAACCAAATGTTTTTTAACAGATTGATAGCGAAACGCATCCTTTGTGTATTTGGGGTGTTTATTTTAGCAGCGTTTTGCACGGGTTCCTTGTTTGCACAGGAGTTTCGCGGCACGATTACGGGAAAGGTTACCGACCCCAATGGAGCTGTGATTGCTAATGCGACCGTTGTCATAAAGAACATCGATACCAATCTAGGGTCAACCATCGGGACCAACGATGACGGAGTTTATGTCGCTCCGCTCCTCATCCCGGGGAAATATTCAGTCTCCGTGGTTGGCGGCGGTTTTAAAAAGTCGCTTCGC
>JAYVDQ010000332.1:0-5608 GCA_043749325.1 Chloracidobacterium sp.
CGACCGGATGCGAAAGGGCAAAAAGATCATCGTGCACGGCGACGGCACATCGCTTTGGGTTTTGACGCATAACAGCGATTTTGCGAAGGGGTTTGTACCGTTACTGGGCGACAAACGTACGATCGGTGAGGCTTTTCATGTCACGACCGACGCTTTGCTTAGCTGGAATCAGATTTATGAGCTTGCGGCCAAGGCGGCAGAAACGACCGCTAACATCGTTCATATTCCCTCCGATGTGATCGCTACATACGACGCCGAATGGGGCTGTGACCTGCGCGGCGACAAGGCCCACAGCATGATCTTTGACAACTCAAAGATCAAGCGGTTCGTTCCCGGTTTTTCTGCCCCGATTCTGTTTTCTCAAGGCATTGAGGAGATCGTTGCCTGGCATGATGCTGATCCGGCACGGCAGGTGGTGGATAAACAATTGGATCAACTGATGGACAGGATCATTGCGGATTGGGAATCGGCGTTTGCAAAGTGATGAACCGATGTTCCGGTCGCTATTTTGGGCTGAATGGGATACGCACCCGCACTCAAAATACATCAAACATCAGTGCAACATCACATAAATGCCCCTCTGTACGCTACTGGACATAAACATGGAAAAATAGTTGATAGCCTGAGATCGTCTTATTTTTTTATACAGAGAGGAGATGTTATGAACGCTATTGGATTACTCAAGGCCGATCACCAAACCGTTGCGGAACTATTCGAAGAGGTTAAGGCAAACGAGGACGGCGACAACACGGGTTTATTTAAGCAGATCAAGGCCGAGCTTGATGTCCATGCTCATATCGAAGAAACGATCTTCTACCCCAAACTCAAAGAGGAGGGTAACGAGGAATTGAAAGCCATCGTTCTCGAAGGCATTGAGGAACACCGGCAGGTCAAGATGTTTCTGGCGGAGATCGCCGCCCTTACGGATGAGAGCGAAAAATTTGACCCTAAGCTCAAGGTTTTAATGGAAGATGTCGAACATCACGTTGAGGAAGAAGAAACGGAGATGTTTCCGCTGGTCGAAGATCAATTCGATGCGGACGTCCTTGACGAACTAGGCGCCGCGATGGAAGCCGAAAAAGAGAATTTTGCCGATAAGGCGACATCCAGCGCTGCCGGCTAAAACGCCCCGTCAATAAAAATTAGAGTGCAGCAGAGTGCGGGGAACTACGCCCCGCATTCTCTGTCGCTTTTTCCTGATATGGGTCGATGTCGGATTCGGTAAAATGCACGTATTTAACATTCGCGGCGATATAGTGGGCATGGCACAAATTACAGTGAGTGGGCGTGTAGCCCATTGATGAAATATTTTTACCTTGGGACAGCGCATCGGCGATAAGCAATCCGAACGTAACGTGCTTAACCGCATGTCTGTTGCAATGATTGCATTTACTGACTAGCTGTAGTTTGGTAACCATAAGACGGCACTCCCGTTTTCAAAGTTAGAATGAGACTAACCATACGATATAGCCCAAAACAATTCGTGTCAGTACGTTAACGCACATAGCGTATAAAGATGAGCGGCTGGTGAGGAAAACCTCAATATAGTAATCTCGCGTGAAAAATCAATCGACCGAAGACCCGCAAAGGGCACTACAGCTTGTCGAAAAGGGCCGCCGCAAGCGATGGTGGCGGAGAAAAGGTGCGTCCGCAAACAGGTTTATTTACATCGACCCGGCAGGGCGGCAAGTGAATGACGAGGAATCCGTCGCGCGTATCAGGTCATTGGCTATACCGCCCGCCTGGAAATACGTGAAAATTTCGCCCGCCGCGTCAAGCAAGCTGCAGGCAGTGGGGATAGATAGTACGGGCCGGATCCAATACGTTTACCATCCCAAATTTACCGAACAGCAGCAACGCAAAAAATTTGCCAAGATCGAAAGATTTGGTGAATACCTGCCGCAGCTTAGACGGGTGACCAACGAGCATATTTCCCTTGACGGGTTTCCCCGCGAAAAAGTTCTTGCGGTCATGCTTAGGCTGATCAACTCGCTGTATATTCGTGTCGGCACCGACGGAAGTGTCCGGCGATACAAAACCTACGGCATCACGACTCTTAAAAACCGGCATTTGCAGATCGGCCGAAAAGGCAGGCTGACCTTTGAATTTGTTGGCAAAAGCTATGTCAAACACCGCAAAGTGCTGGTTGATGAGGAGCTGTCGGCAATTTTAATGGATCTCAAGGAGTTGGGACCCAGCCGCAAGCTGTTTCACTATCAGGACGACGAGGGCAAGCCGCGCGCGATCAAGCCGAATGACATCAATCATTATCTCAAATCGATAACCTCTCCGGAGTTTTCCTCTAAAGATTTTCGCACTTGGGGGGCGACCCTGCTCGCCGCTGTCGAACTGGCCGAGATCGGAAACGCAACAGACGCCCGGCAGATAAAGGCTAATCTCAATAAGGCTATACGAAAGGTGGCGGAAAACCTCGGCAATACCCCGACCGTATGCCGCGGTTCGTATATCCACCCGACAGTATTAAAAGCCTATGCCGAGGGGGTCGTGCTGGACCACTTCAGGGCGGGCCGGACCCGCAAAGCCATGCGTCTGGAGCCTGATCTCGAGCCGGAGGAGCAGTCACTGTTGCAGCTGCTGAGTGCCTACGGAAAATGAAGATAGAAAATATGTAATCTACCTGACAGTCTTAGTGATAGCTGTTAAATAAGATATATAACGAACCATGGCCGGTCATCGGACCGATCCATAGGTAAGGAGGAAAATATGCTTTGGACAATAATCGTAATACTGCTCGTACTATGGGCTCTCGGTTTCGGTTTTGCCGGTGCCAGTCTCGGATCTTTAGTTCATCTTTTGTTGGTTGTAGCGGTGATCGTTCTGATCATACAACTAATTCAGGGCCGCAGGGTTACCTAGAAAAAAACGGCCGCAGCTAGAATCATTTTTATTAAAAGGAGCCAAAAATTATGGCAGATCAAGAGGGAACCGGGAGCAACGCCGTTTGGGCAGTAGCTCTTATCATCATCGTCGCGATAATAGCTGGTGTGGTTTATTACAGCGGCATATTAAAGTCGAGCCCTAAGAAAGAGGTCGATATTAATGTCACCGCGCCGGCCCGTTAGTAATGGCTGTGGAATTGTTATCGTTATGTAGGCCCGAATACATACATTATTTTCAACAGTTTTATACTTGCCTTGCTATCGAAAATATAAATGTCTTCCTCAAAAAATGACATAAAGGGAACGCGCCAGCTCCACCCGGGTTTCGATAGACGTGAAAAGCGAAAGAGAGGATGCTTTTAAATAGGCATCCTTTTCTTCAATTATTTTTTTGATCGGACTTTCGTATGTATAATATTTCAATGGATCGAGTAACAACTCCCACACCTGCGGAAATGACGTCAGAAGAAGTAGGACATAATCTAACATTCTCCAGATCAATGGTTACATCGGGCCTGGCGGAGGTCGCGAAGCGCCGCATGACGCCTACATCCGATTGGTCAGGCATGGGCCGGACCGAGCATTTTGTTCAGTTTTACGAATCGGACGCATTTATCGTAAATTCCGTGGCCGAGTATCTGAGCCACGGAATAAAGGCGGGCGAATCCTGCATTATTGCTGCTACCCGGGACCATATCGACGAAATCGAGCGTGTCATCGGGGCTTTTGGCCAGGATGTCAGGGCCGCGGCTGATTCAGGTTTATACATCCCGCTTGAGGCGCGCTCGGTCCTTTCAAAGATAATGATCGACGGTCTGCCTGATGAGACATTTTTTCTGGAGATACTCGGCCCGCTGATGGAAAAGTCATCTAGAAAGAGAGGGCGGATACGTATCTTTGGCGAGTTGGTCGCGGTGCTCCTGTCGGAGGGTAATGCCAGGGCGGCAATCCAACTTGAGGCTCTCTGGAACAATCTGCGCGAAAAATATCCGTTTTCGCTCTTTTGCGCTTATCCGATAGACGGGTTCACGGGCAGCGAGGCGGCTAAATACATGGCCGGCGTGTGCAGCGGCCACGCGCAGGTGATCCCGGGCGAAAGCTACACGTCGCTGACGACCCCCGACGAGCGTCTGCGGGCGATCGCGTTGCTACAGCAGCGAGGCAAACAGTTGGAAGCCGAGATCCTCGAACTCGAACGCCGCATCAAAACAAGATCTATTTAATATTTAAAAGTGAGGAGGGATTCCCATGAACATTGTTTCCAACCGATGTTCACTATAGAAGGAATCCCTTTTTTGGTAAGCGTAGTATCCCTTGCGACGAAGGGATGGTGTGTAAGTTGCTTAAATAATTAAGCTTCAGACTCCGTTAAATATCTATTCGATTAAGCCGCTCCCGCCAGCTCCAGGTAACAATCGCACGCGGAAATTTCCATCCGGCCCCGGTCGCAGATCGACAGGCCGCCCCGCGAATAGTTGATGAGCTTGTTTTTTCTCATTTCAAGTGCGATACAGGTTACGCTGGGGCGATAAACCCCCAGGATACGGGCTATCTGCTCGTGCGTTAGCTTAAGCGTTTTTTTGCCGCAGCGGTCCTGCACCAGGAGCAGCCACGTGCAGAGCCGTTCTTTGACCGAATGATACATGTTGCAGATGGCTCGCTGTGAGATCTGCCTGATGTAGTGGTCCAAATGCGGCGAAAACATCCGCGCCAAATCTGGATTTGTCCTCAACATTTTGTCGAAAGCGGTGCTTTCGATTCGCACAGCCGAACCGGCCTGTGAGACCTGCGTGCAGTTGGCCGCAAGAGATGAGCAGAAAAGGGCCGAAAATCCGACGGCACCCTCGCGCCCGGTTATTGCCACCTCGACCATTCGCCCGTCTTCGAGCGTGCGCAATTCGGATACGACGGCCGTTTCGGGGAAATAGATATAGTCAAGACGGCCATCCTGAAAATAGAGGTATTGGTCCTCTTCCAAAAATACGGACCGAAGCGACGGTCTCAACGTATTGAAAAGGTTTGCGGGCAGAGAGTTCAACAATAGATTGCTGGATGTCGTGACCGGTGCCGAAGCTGACCGCGACCGGTGGGGCTCATGCCCATTTTCGCTGGATTTGTCACTATAATGGTGACTGTAATATTCGAGGTCTTCTGAGAATGAATCACTGCTGTATGTATTTGCACGTTCCATGATTTCCCCCTATTTTGTTTGCTTATGAATTTTTGATCTCTAGCATTACTATGCCGGTAGAGGTGTAGTAACCGGTCTGAAATGCACGAGTCATAGAGACTTTAGCGTCAAACTTGTCCTTGCCGTAGGAGCATTTCCATGTAAGGCGTTCCGCCGCCTTGTGGCTCTTAATAAATGTCTTGAAATGCCGTTCGAATTCCAAAATATCGTCTAGCGCCATCGCATCGTCAAAAAAATTGTGTCCAATCCTGCCGGTAAAAGGCGGGGCTGCCGATGCATCCGCCGAGCGAAAACTCGAATGAAGAACCGTCCCGTCATCCTCCAACTCAAAGAGCCATGACATGTCGGCCGGCGTTTTCTGGATTGAATTTGTCCTGTTCATCGAATCTCTACCTCTTTTGTTCCTGTTTGGTGAGGGATACCGCGGTATATCCCTCACCATTCCCCCTTGTCTCCCTCGCCCCATCACAAAGCGAAGCCGCGTGCTGCCCCTTGTATGTTTATAATTATGGCGATG